>NZ_JAVKEA010000237.1:0-14748 GCF_040221695.1 Coleofasciculus sp. E2-BRE-01
CCCATTGGTGTCAACTTAAGGTGAAAGCTCGGTTGAGCAAGGGTGTCGGGTGTCGGGTGTCGGGTGTCGGGTGTCGGGTGTCGGGATGGAATTGTCTGTTGGAGGCGAAAAAACCTCACACCTACCACCATTCACCTCACCTATTTATCCACAATGTTTTTTTCAAACAGGCTCCGTTTAATACATAGTGAGCCAAAATTGCTCGCTTTCCCCCACACCCCACACCCCATACCCCACACCCAGTATCCTATCGTGGGTAATGTGGCTTAAGTTGACACCCATGGTCTCTACCTCCCCCCATCTCCCCATCTCGCCCATACCCCACACCCGACACCCGACACCCGACACCCCAAACAACTCACCAATCATGAATCCCTTACGGTAAACTTGATGACTTAATGCCTTTGATGCACATCTACCTAGGCAATCAAAACACGATTATGGATGCCGATGAACTGCTGAGACGATATGCAGTAGGGGAACGGGACTTCAGACGAGTTAATCTTAGAAACGCCTCCCTGATTGGTGCTGATCTGACTCATGCCAACCTACGAGGATCTGACTTAAGCCAAAGCAATCTAACTGGGGCGTCTCTCAAACTCGTCAACTTTCGAGAAGCAAATCTTACTCAAACCACCTTACGTGGCACAGATTTGGTCGAAGCAAACCTAATTTCGAGTAACTTAACCCAAGCTAATCTTAGTGAAGCCAATTTAAGCAATGCCAGTTTGCGGGCATCTACCTTGAATGGTGCGAATCTCAGTCGTGCCAATCTGTCGGAAGCCATTCTCAGTGAGGCAATCATGCGGGAAGCTAACTTAAATCAGGCAAAATTGATAGACGCTTCACTCAGTCGCACGAATCTCTCTTATGCTACATTAATTAGCGCCAATTTAGAAAAGGCGAATTTGACAAATGCGATTCTTCTAGAAACAAACTTAAAACAGGCAAATCTGAACAAAGCCCTGTTACATGGTGCTAACTTTACCCAGGCAGACTTAACTGAAGTCGATTTAAGTCAGGCTAGGCTTAATGGCGTTAACTTGACCAGAGCGATACTCGTTGGGGCTAAACTCAGAGGCGTGAGTATTTGTTGGACAACCCTACGAGGTGCTAATCTTAGCAAAGCTAATTTATATCGCGCCAAACTATGTTGGTCTAATTTAACTGAAGCAATTTTACTAGAAACCGTTTTACTCGATGCCAATATGGATCAGGTTAACCTGCGCGGTGCGACATTAACCGGGGCGATATTACCCGATGGATCAAGTTATGAGTGAGGGAAGGGAACAGGGAATACCTCGACCCTTCGACAAGACTTCGGCGTGAGCGCTCAGTCGAACGCTCAGGGCATCGCTTACCTCGGCTTACTTCGGCTTGCCTCGACTTCGCTCGGCAACACGCTCAGTAACACGCTCGGTAACACGCTCGGTGTGTCACAGGGAACAGGGAACAGGGAAAAAGGAATTGACAACTCTTAACTCAGGTGACAAAATTTAGTTTCTCTAATATTTTCCCCACACCCCACACCCCATACCCCACACCCTGCCTACCTTTGACGCGAGCTTTTCACCCCTTCAGAGGGTGGACACTGCCCACCGGGTTGATAACCAAATAAGCATTTTAGTCCATTTTAATGGACTTAAGCTTTGAGCCAAGAACTTGAGTTCTTGGTGGATGATGTGGGAGTCTTAAAATGGTGTAATATCTCAATATGATTCGGATCAAAACCTGGAAACAATTTGGACTATTTGCCCTGTTGGGATGGCTGTTAAGTTGGCTGGTAAGCTGTAGCCCCGCCCCCGCCCCCTCAGCCGCTGGAGAAATAGAGTTCTGGACGATGCAGCTTCAGCCTCAGTTTACCGAGTATTTTAATCAAGTCATCAGTGACTTTGAAGCCGACAACCCAGAAGTAAACGTGCGCTGGGTGGATGTCCCTTGGGCAGAAATGGAGCGTAAAATCTTAACCGCCGTATCCGCAAAAACAGCACCGGATGTGGTTAACTTAAATCCCAGCTTTGCCTCCCAGCTTGCCACTCGTAATGCTTGGTTAGAGTTAGAAGAGACAATCCCCGATGAAATTCGCCAGCGATATTTGCCCAAAATTTGGCAAGCGAGTACGATTGATAATCAAAGTTTTGGTATCCCCTGGTATTTAACCACACGGGTGACGATTTACAATCAAGATTTACTCCAACAAGCCGGAATTAGTCAACCGCCCACAACCTATACTGAATTGGCAGAGGTTGCCCAACAGGTGAAAGATAAGACAGGAAAATATGCCTTTTTTGTCACCTTTATCCCCGATGATTCCAGTGAAGTGTTGGAATCGTTTGTGCAGATGGGCGTGCAGTTAGTCGATGAGGAAGGAAAAGCCGCCTTTAATACGCCGGAAGGAATTGCCGCGTTTAAATATTGGGTGGATTTGTATCAAAAAGGACTCTTACCGCGAGAAGTTCTCACCCAAGGACATCGAAATGCCATAGAATTATATCAAGCGGGAGAGACAGCATTACTAGCATCCGGTGCGGAATTCTTAAAAACCATTGAAACCAACGCCCCCGACATTGCCAAAGTATCAGCGACATCCCCTCAAATTACCGGAAAAACCGGGAAAAAGAATGTGGCGGTAATGAATTTAGTCATTCCACGGGATACAAATAATCCAGAGGATGCCTTAAACTTTGCTCTATTTGTGACAAATACTGAGAATCAATTAGCCTTTGCTCAAGCCGCAAATGTTTTACCGTCAACCATTGCAGCGGTGGAACAGTATCAAGCGCAATTGTCAAGTAATCCGAATGCTTCACCCGTAGAACAAGCGCGGGCAATTAGTGCCAATCAGTTAACAGAGGCAGAGGTATTAGTACCAGCGATGAAGGATTTAAATAAGTTACAAGCTGCAATTTATGAGAACTTACAGGCAGCGATGTTAGAAGAAAAGGAGGTAGAACAAGCGGTAGCTGATGCTGCCCAGATGTGGGATAGTTTGTAGTTTGTATGTAGTAAGGGCTTTAGCCCTTCATCACTTCAACGCAGGAACTAACCTTAAAATTATACCGGCGAAGACAGCGCAACTAAGAACCAAGGAAGTAACCCACCAGATAAAGAGAACCGCACAGGATAATGGTAGAATCAGAAGCCGTGGTTGTTGCCGCTTGCAGCCCAGCTTCTAAGTTAGGATAGGTGTGACAATCAGCAAGATTAGGACAAACCGATCGCGCGATCGCACTCAATTCTTCCGGCTCGGCTGAGCTATGATCAGGGACAGGGACAAGGTAAACGCGATCGCCCCCTCGCAGTAATGCTTTGAAAATCCCCTCATGCTCTTTAGTTGAGAGTATCCCCATTACCCAAGTTACAGGCGTATTCAGCGTATCCACATATTGACGCAAACCTGTCGCCGCCGCCGGATTATGAGCGCCATCCACCAATAGGCGATAATTCTTCCATTCAGTCCATTGTAAACGTCCCAACCATTGCGTATTTGCCATCCCCGAAACAATAGCAGACTCAGGGATATGCCAACCTTGGCGAATCAGGGATTGGAAAGTCGCGATCGCCACAGCAGAATTCGTTAACTGAATCTCCCCCAGCAACGACAATGGATAAATTATTCCAGCATAACTTGCCCATAATGGCGCATCTACATTTTGATGTAGGGGCGGGTTTAGGGACTTAGGTGTCGCGATTGATGATAACCTTGGTTCAAAACCCGCCCTGACTACAGTTTGCCGATTGAATTCCTGGGCAGGTTCTACCCAGGTTACCGGACAATTTAACTCCTCAATCCGAGATTGAACAACAGCTTTCGCTTCTGGGGGAAGGGGGGCGATAATCGCCGGACAATTGGTTTTGAGGATACCCGCTTTCTCCGTGGCAATTTGACTCAGCGTCGAACCCAAAACCTGCCAATGTTCCCGACTAATCGAGGTAATAATTGTAGCCAAAGGCTGATCACAAACATTCGTCGCATCCAGACGTCCCCCCAACCCCACCTCAATCACCGCAATATCTACTTGTTCCTGGGCAAAATATAACCAAGCCGCCGCCGTAATCACTTCAAACTGCGTCGGGGAATCTTCCGTATCTGGGGGAATCGCCCCTTGCACCTGTTCCAGAACATTCACCAGTTCTGGTGTAGAAATCGGGTATTGATTAATACAGATCCGTTCCGTCCAATCGATTAAATGAGGAGACGTATAGCGTCCCACCCGATACCCCGCTTCACTGAGAACTGAAGAAAGATAGGCGCAAACCGAACCCTTCCCATTCGTTCCCGCCACATGAATCATCGGCATACGCTGATGGGGATTCCCCAATGCCGCCAAGAGTCGCTGGATGCGTTCCAAACCCAAATGGACACCAAAACGTTGATAGGGTTGCAGCAGAGAATTTATATCCATACAAATACCAAACTCGTAGGGGCGCACGCTCCGTCATTTATGTCAACTTAAGGTAAAAACCAATGCTGGCAAGCCTTTCACCCTCATCCCCTAACCCCTTCTCTCACCTTCCTCGTTCCCCTTTATAGATCCCCCTCTTCCCTTCAAAAGGGGGAAGCCATAGGATGCTTCGCTTTGGTTTCAAGGGAGAAGGGGAACCCTCAAATAAAGACGCTTTTGGCATCACGGAAAGGAAAGCAACATGGCTCCCCTCTTGCTCCCCTCTCCCAAGCTTGGGAGAGGGGCTGGGGGTGAGGGCTGACACCGGACAAACGACTAATAACAATACTTACCCGTATCATCAGGTTGATCATGCTCATGTCCTCTTCGCATGTTTCCAATTAATGTCGAGACAATCACACAACGCTTTGCTTCACCCCCATTTTTGCTCCGCAGAGTCACACGCCCCAAAGCCTGGATGGAGGTTTGTCCACACTCATCATCCGGTGTGCGAACAGGACAACCCCAGTAGTTAAACTGAACTCGCCAATAGGGTGATGACCCATCCTTTACTAAGCTGGTTTCATACTTGTTTCGATCATTTTTGCTTTCATCAATCACCACATTCGGATCAAAATTCTCCCATAAATTGGGATGATTTTTTACCGACGCCGGGATGAATTGGCTAGCATCAGCCTGATGAATAGCGAACTGAAAGACATCCTCTGAGTTTTTGCGAAAACTGACTTGCCAGGTCATTTTATCACGTCGCGCATTACTGTTCGCCTCTTGCATTGCCCAATAAACTTGATCGCGAGCTTGGTTCAAACGCTGTATATTCGTAAAGTGTAGCCAAGCGGGGGCGGCGATCGCACTTAATATCCCCATCATGAAAACCACTATAATCATTTCTAACAACGAATATCCACCTGTGGCGCTAGGTATAGGTTTTGGAGTTAAGTTATTTTGTCGCATCGTCAAGTTACCCTGATTGAACTAACCTGTGGGGATTTCCAGGCTACGATGTAACAACCCACTTTTATCAGGCGCTTTCATAAGGGTAATGGGAGCCTATTACCTTTGAAAGAGGGGTAAAAGAAGGGGAACCATTACTTCCGATTCCTTTCTTTCTCCCCTCTCCCTCGGTGGGAGAGGGGCTGGGGGTGAGGGGGATGCCCGCTTGCACCAATCAACAATGGTATCCACTCAATTTGATCGGCTTGCCCTTTCCCCAACCTATCCTTGACAGGCTTCCAGGGTAATCAAGCCCGATTCAGTATAAAACCAATAAGCAGGTTACTCATCGCAACAGAAGCATCTTGCTCTGTTCATAGAGGCACTAAAGTGCCTACTACGAACCTGATGAATAATCGGCTACAATTCTCTAAAAAGGGGATGCTCCTCTGGCAAATCCCTTTTGATATTTTGCGGCAAGAACTGTTCTATGAACAGGGTTTGGTAAAAAAGCTTAACCTCGTGCAATCTAGCGTAATCTTCTATAAAATTTTGAAAAGATAGAATGAATACAGCGTTATTTTTTACAGCAAAATTGACCTAAGTTAATTTTGAGAGTAGGGTTGATAGTTTAGCCGGATTTGGAGTATAATATCTTACAGTCAAGGGTCACGGATTACATTCATCCTCTTGTCCAACTTGCATGGAGCCAATCAGCGTTTTGACTTGAACGCAGCGCTTGGTTGCGTCAATAACATCACTAGAATTATTGGATTGGGGTATGCCTGCTGTAACAATTAAGGGAGTATGTGCTTCGTCTCCCGTCGCCGTCTCAGCTAGATTTCCTAGATAATCAAAGGTTATTGTTCTAGGTGTACTGAGATCACACGTTAGCGAACCTTCCTTATTAAAATCTGTACCAACGTTTGAACATAGCAAGACCTGATTGGCTTTAATCTCTAAACCTTCACCTACCCTTTTCCAAGCCTCATCCTGGGTAGCAATATCGTTGATGATGAGGTTACGATCTTCATCAAATGTTCTGTGAGTAGCAACCTGGGGAACTCCGTCTTTTTCTCTAAAACTAACACTATAACTTAGTTTTGTGCGTTTTGCTTCTCTCTGAGCTTCCTGCATCGCACTAAACACCGCATCACTCACTTTAGCCACCCGTTGACGGTTGACAAAGGCTAACCAACCTGGAGCCGCGATCGCACTCAAAATTGCTATCATCAGAACAACCACAATCAACTCTATCAGGGAGAAGCCTGCCGCATTTGAGGATGGCTTGGGTCGTTTTCGTGCTACTTTAGAGCAATATGATTTGAACAAAGGGAAATTCATGGATTCTCTCTCTGAATGAGGACATCTGAACAAGGCTTTAACTTCCACCCTGAGATAAGCCACCAACGCCTTTCACTTCAACTGTAGCGGTGGGGAAGAAGGAGGATCTGCTTTCCTTGTATTCGATTTGGTTTGGAGCTGAATGAATCCGGGCTAGGGCGTTTCCTCGCAGATACACTTTGGCTGTATTTGCCTCCCAGTTTACGCAAGCGTAAAAGCTGTAGGTTTTAAACTCATCAGCGACTTGGCTATAGTCGGGTACTTGTGTCCATTCAGGACTAGCTGGGCAAATTTCTCTGGGTACATCATCGCTAGAAGGGGGTAATAAACCAACGGTTTGAGCTTCGGTATCGTCAACGTAATCGACTAGAATATCAACAGATTTTGTATAGGGTTGTTTCCCTTTTTCCCACCGATTCATTCTTGTGTTCAGAGTTCCTGGTAAATCCGTATTGAATAGAGCAAATCCTGGATCAGGCTCGTGACCACTAATATAATCATCATTGGGATTTGTCGGATCTTCATAGGGATTTCCCACGCCATCACTGATTTCAAACCTGCCGATTCGGGCAGCATTAGACCAGTTTGGGTTGCTTGGGTCATCCCCTTGAATCAGATAATAAGCAACGAGTGAATAGGCAAAAGCATCGTTACACTCGCCCGGACAGCTAGCTGATTCCTGATATGGAACAACATTTTTAATCAATTCGCGTTTCCAGAAAGCAAGAACCGGAGTCCCATCGTCAACTGAGGGAAGTTGATCTTTAATCCCTGAAGTTGTCCCATCCTTTAGGTCTAGGTCGTTATTTAGAGCTTGAGCATCATAAATATAAACAGCTTGTTGTAAATCTCTGGTAATATAATCGGCAGCCGCTTGGATTTCCTGTTCTGAGGTGGCTTTGGCTTGCTCTCGACGGTCTGTACTGAGGATGTTAATCATGAATCCCAATAGGGGAGTGATAATCAGAGCTGCCATAATCAGGGCAACCAGGAGTTCTATTAAGGTAAAACCTGCGGCTTTTCCTGTTGGCTGCGAGCGCTTAAGTCGGGTGAAGAGTAAAAATTTGATGGTTTCCATTGGGCTTATGCCTCTTACTAGGCTAGCAATTATCACTTCCAGGACTGATGATGAGTCAGGCGTTTTTCGGTTTAGTTGCAACCCCCCTTAGCAATCAGTAAGATTGCAGAAATCATCATAGTTGGTTTGCTCGGTTACAATCTCTGTGGTCATTTCCAGCAGAGGAGCTTGGCTGGGTTTTAAGCCCGTTCCACCTGTAACCGCTAACTCTCGTTCGCCAGTGCTTCCGACCAACTTTCTACCACTTGTAAAAGCATCGGCTCGATACACCCGAATCCCTAATTTGTAGCCTTTTTCTGCCTTTTCTTCATTATCTCCTGATGTTTCTGTATTGACCCCGAAAGCTTGAACCACCATATCTTTGAGGCTGTCGTTGCTACAGCCCCCGCCATCGTTATCTACACAATAGAGTATGGAGGGGCTTGCGGATGATGGGTCGCTACAGTAGGGAAAATAGTCAGGACTGTCCAGACAGGGTAAGTCGGTGGGGTCGGGAGCAGCAATGCCTACGAGTTTGTTACTGATTTTTTCTGCCCTCGTCGAGCCACTCGCACCAGAAAGGTCACTGATAGGAGGAGCATCGATACTTTCGCTACGCAACGCATCCAGATAGCTTCTACCGGCTTGGGTTGCCATTTCCATCCGCCGCGCCTGTACCCGTGTGGCGACGGAAATGACAATTACTGGGGAGATGGCAACCATCAAGATACTGACCACGATAATTGCCATGAGGGACTCAATAATCGTGAACCCGGCTTGATTGGGTGGGCGAGAGCATAGTTGAGGTTTAGGTGGAAGCATCGTTGGTAACCTTTTATCGCTTTACACTGGGGTTTGGCGAGATTGAGTGCTTGTAGTCCTTTGATTATGTACAATCTGGACGTTGGTCTTCATTAATGACAGGTTTGTTAGCGTCATTCGTAGCACATAAGAGCGTTTTTACCCATGGGTCATCTCGGTTTACTTCCCGGAAGAACTCATTGGGTTGTTCAGTCGGTTCAGCTGTAAATTGTTGGGCAAATAGGTCAGGTAACTGGGACAATAGACCCACATCAAATCCCCAGTTTCTGGTTGGAGGCTCGAAGTATGAGACTGTCCCCTCAGTATTTTCAATGGAATAGATTTGTTTATAGCCAAACAGACCTCCATTTACAGCAGCATTCTTCTTCAGGGGCAGTGATTCATAGGGGGCGGTAGCGTATGCGCTGCGCTTAATCTGGATGAATGAACCCCTAATTTGACTGGTAGCTGAATTCCAGTTTTCTATGAAACGGACTAAGTTAGGTACGCCTCCGTTGAAATCACCCTGATGGCTCAGAGTTGGGCTAGCGAAATCAAAAGGTGGTCGTGACGGGGTATCGCCTGTGGCAAATGCGGCATTATATATGGTTGTATCAGCCTTGGCTTTGGGTAGCCAGTTGGTTAACCCAGCTATTCTGGATTCATTGCTGGTCTTACTAGTGTTGCTAGGGGCATCAAGAAAGGCATTATTAGCAGCAGTATCACTCTTAGGATTGGCATTGGTATATTGAACCTGAAGCACTGGCTTCAATCGAGGTTGACCTGTTAGTCCTATGCCATTACCGTCAGGATCAGCTTTTTTTGCAGGGTTATCCGTTTCATCTAAAACTCCCAGATAAAGCAGTGGGAAATCATAACCATAGTTCTGTTCCGAGTTAATTGGATCGCCACTTCCTCCTGACTTAACTGTCGTAAACCACAGAGCGTTATTCTGTAAGACAGGCATGGCTCGACTCAACCCAGCGTTATGATTATCGCAGGCTGATGTTGATGGTGCTTTGAAGGTGCAGTAGGTCTTACCCGCAAGACTCCCCGTTGGAGTAAAGTTGTTATACGGGAATGGCTGTATCGTTTCACCACTACCATTATCTGTAATGCCCAGAGGAATAGGATGCCCTTTGTCATCCACAATTAGCTCCCCTGTTGGTTTCCGTAGAAAGGCTACGCGACGGGGATAATTTTCAAATATCGGGTCAGGAAGGGGGAGGTTCCCATCAGCAACAGTAGCACCAAAATTAAATGATGATTGGACTGCCGTGCCTGTCGCTGTTGTCCCTGCGGTTCCTGCTTTGGCAAATAAGTTGGAGCCTCCAATGGTGACCGATCCTCTAAGGGTTGCCGCTGGTTCTCCAACAATTGTGTTGGCATCATCCGTGGCTCGTTTGGTGGCAGTTATTTTCCAGTCTGTCGCTGTACATTCTGAAACAGGTATTTTGTCACAATACTCCATCACATATTCTCGGAACTGTCCCCGCCGTTGAATGGGAGTGACAAAGTTATTGAAGTAAGAACTACTGACAGCATTAGTCCCGTTTCCTGAATAGATAGAATCGATGAGATTCACGTTGGCTGCTGGTAAGCCAGTCTTAATCGCATCTTTAGCCAAGAACTGACCACTACTCAAGCCGTTGGTAACAAAGTTGTTGTTCCAAAAGCCCTGGGCAATACGAGCTTTACGAATATCTGCGGCTGTTTTGATATTGGCTGTTCCATCAGGCTGGGCAATATTATCAATCTGATTGTTTCTCAGATCATAATCCCCATCCGCTCGCACCCCCTCGCGGAAATTGCTAGACAGGAGGGTAACGGCATCGGAAATAATTGTGGCAGCTCGCCAACTGTCACCCTGAGTACACTCATCCAACCGCTCGTCTCCCTGGCGACAGGCAAACTGTTCCTCATGATCTGAGCGACTGTAGAATGCAGTAACGTCAGTGTTATCCGTTAGGGTATCAAACTCGCCAATAAGCGTTCCACTAGAGGCATTTTCATGAGGATTAAATTCCCCTTTGACATAGACAGGCAAGTTGCTCGCCAAAATGAGACCCTTCTCCACTTCCGCAAATGTTGGGTTTCCGGTTCTGCGTCCCAACTCTGAACCATTAATCAGCATAATCCCATTAGGACGACGGGTGGGGTCGAGTTTAAAGTCAGTTGGGCTAACACTCGCAATTGTGTCGCTTGCATCGGGTAGGGCATCATCACGGGCAGCATAGATAATGCCACTGTTGGGAAATATGTACTCCTGGCTTTCGTGGGATGTACCGAACGGGCTTTTAGGACTGGTGCCAGCCTCCCGCAGCTTTTCCAAGTCGATAACTGTAGCGCGAACTTCTAGGGGGTAACGCTGTTCAATGGGTAAGTCATATCGGCTGGTGAGTGAGCTAGAACCCGTTGCCGGATCATAGTTATCATCCAGTAACTTAACCTGTCTGGCATCCAGAAAGGCTGTTTCCATGATCGTGCCATCAGGCAGATTGTATCCTCCCTGGGTTTCGTTTTTCCCCCCTATTTTTACAGAATCGAGCGGAGAAGCTTGAGGGGGAAGTTGACCATAAATTTGCAGGGCGCAGATAGTTGAATCAATGGCACCTTGTTGAGCTAAGGTTGGGGTGTCACCGTCATCTACAGCCTGTAAGGCATCTATGAGAAGCTGATTCACAGGACGCCCGTTGGGATAATATAAACTCGCTTGGTAGCCTAAGTAGGGTCGAATTGTCGTATCGGTTACATCTTTAGGAGGAGGGAAGGTAATGCCATTGACGGAATTCGAGCCGCCTAGATAATTTAGATTTCCCGGTGGTTTCTGGATGGCTTTGTTTGTCCCTACTGGCGTTGCTCCAACTAGGTCATAGCTCACATCAGCAAGAGCCATGTCTGTTCGGTTTCTTACCGTATTTCGATTCGTGGGATCGTAGTAGGTGGCAACACAGGCAATGGGTTTTTTCCCGTCATCCTTGGTGTAGTGATAAACTGCCGTTGCTCGCATTTTTAAGTAGGGACGATACTTACCGTCTTCGTCTTGTGGGAAGTCCATCCATGATGGTGGGTTGGCTAATGTAGCCTGGGGAGGGATGCTAGGCATCGTGTCGGGCCACACAACGGTCGAGGCATTGGCAGCCGTTATATCGTCATCTGGCGGTAAGTAAACCCCAGCGCCCGTAACAATCCGCAATCCGCCAACGCCATCTAACAGCTCTTTCGGCTGTTCAGCAGCAGCGTTTTCCCAGAATCCATCCCGGCTGATGGTATCGAGTTCATCTAATGCTCGCACACGAGTTTTACGAGCGCGGGGTCCTTCACCCTCGGGATAATTCCATTCAGTTTCATTAATGTCTTGCTGTTCCTCACTGCCAACGAACTGGCCATCTTTGTACCATAGGGCGGGTAGGTTATTTCCGAGCAAGACGCGATCGCCAATAGACCGTTCTTTCCCCTCTTCGTTCTGAATTTCAAATTTTGTCGCTGCGGGGAGCAGTTTCTTCTCAGATTGCTTGAGCGTTAGCTTAGCAAAATCTGTTGCTTTTTTCCCATCAGTAGGATCGAAGGGAAACATCCATTTGTCTGGGGGACGCAACTCATCAGTACCAAGTCCCTTGATATCGCTTGACTCCACACCATCGAGGGCATCGGTTAAAGTCAGATTAGGCTTATATGGAACCTCTTTATAAGGAACGCGACGGGTGCGATTTCTGAAATAAACTTCTAATGCGTCTCGGCGGGCTTCCTTCTGATCATCAGCACTAAAGAGTAGATTTGCCGGATTATTAATCCGCTCAAGTATTTTCTTTTTAACCTCTTCGGGATCATTACTGCCGTTACTCAGCTCTGCAGCAGGAGGAGGGGTTCCCGTTACAGTAAAGGTATTACTCTTTACTGTCTCTTCAACTAACCACTCAATCCGTCGATTGTAGGCTTCATTGTTATAAGCAATTTCACTAGACGGATGATTGACCGATATATTATCGTTTTTTAACTCTTCACCAGTGCTTGGATCACTATTCGGGTCTTTAGTCCCTTGAAACAAATGAGTTTCAATTCCATTACTTAGAGTTGTCGCCGTATCTCGAGTCACACCATAGCCAAAATTACCTCCCACAACAATTTTGCTATTTTCTGCTTCGTAGAAACAGGATTTGGGACTGCTGACTTGAAAGAATCGGGTGGGATTTCCTAGTTCTTTAACTAACAGATTACTATTGGTAAAAATCCGACCATTGACGCCGAAAGCAGGACCCGACGCCATTTCCACATCATCCTCGTAGAGGATAGCATTGTTAGATAAGGGAATTCTTTCTACATCTAGCTGATGTTCTAGAGCCGAAAATCCTTTATTCCCTGTGTAGGGTTCATAATTGCCTATATCTGGAATTTGTATAGCAACCTTATTATCTTTAATGTCTGTAATGGGAACAGTCACAACATAGGTAAAGAACGCCTTCTTCAGCTTCCCAGCCACTTGATACCAGCCCTGAGTACCGACTAAGCTAGCGCTAGTACCAACAGCGTCACAATTGGGATTAGTTGCACCCTGTGCCATGGGTGGGGTTCGTGCATCCAGTGGGGTTCTTTTTCGGGACGTTTCTCCACCACTAGTCGGCGGATTTTGGAAGAAAACCCCATAAAGGGTAATACTATCAAAGCTACCGTTATTATCCGTATCCACAGGGAATCGCCATGCGGTTGTCAACGTTTCACCACCAAACGCTAACTTGACACGCTCTTCATCACCCAATTCGTATCGGGATTCGTTCAAAACCTGACTTAGAGAAACTTCTGAAGGAGTTCCCCGTGGCAATTCTTGATCTTCCATTAAGGCTTGAATTTTGGCTTTCGCCCGGTTAATCGCTGGGGTTGCTGCATTGAGTACCGCCTGATTCACCCGGAAGTTACTGGCATTTTTCGCCCGGTCAAAGGAGCGAAAGACAATCGCTGTTGTCAATAATGTGACCACCAGCATCACCATCACGACAGTGGGGAGGACAAACCCCCGCTGAGTGAGGCGCGATGGGTTACCCCATAGCTGCACTAAAACGCGCAACAGTCGATTCATAAATCCTCGAACTATTGCACGTCCTAGCCGCCAAATCGGTCGGAATAGATTTTGGGTACTCTGAAAGAACCGCTTGGGAGTTGACATGGGAGTTTCCTGTCAGACGTTTTCAATCCGTTTAACAATACGATGCAGTGAATGAGGCTTACCCTCACAAATAGTAACGGTTAACTTAGCGCTCCCCAAGACTCCAAAAGCTCACCCTATGTCTTCGTTTATCTTCGTTTTGCTTATCCGGATGGGACAAGATACCGACTGTATGTTGAGATGTCAGTCATTATCCTCTATCTAAGGTTTAATGACTCAATCCATCTGGGAACGCTGATACGTTAGTCGTCAGCTATCTACTCCTAGCTTACCCACTGATTCGAGAAAATATATCAGTCCCCGGAATAATTTTTGCTTATTGGTCAGGGTGGGATACTTCTGACACCATATCGGGGCGGGTTTATTTACATCAAGGTCACACCCAATGATAGTGGTGAAACCCGCCCCTACATATCCCTCATCTCCCCTAGGGCATTAGTAATTATTTAAATTAATCCCTGCTTCCTTCGCCATGGTTTGCAATCCCTTCTTCTCTAGGGTTTTAATCGCTTTGGTAGAGAGTCTCAGCTTCACCCAGCGGTTGCCTTCTTGCCACCAGACGCGCTTCCATTGCAGGTTGGCTTCTTGGAGTTTCTTGGTGCGACGGTGGGAGTGGGAGATGGCGTAGGCGTTGTTGGCTTTTTTCCCGGTGAGTTGACATTTGCGTGACATGATTAACCTCTAAGTATAGTCCGTACTCCATCATATCTTGGTCATTGGTTAGGGAACAGGGAATGGGCAATGGGCAACACCTCGGCTTCGCTCGGTGTGTCATAGGCAATGGGCAACAGGGAATCGCTTCAAATAATACGTAGTCGGTTACGTCTGGAACACGGCTGCTCTCTTGCTCCCCTCTTGCTCCCCTCTTGCTCCCCTCTCCCCCGGTGGGAGAGGGGCTGGGGGTGAGCTCACAAGGGTAGGTTTTTTAAGATTGAGGTTTAGGTAAGACAAGGTAGACAGGTAGACCAGTAGACAAGGAAGAGTGAGAACGAAAAATCGGGCATTTCGGCTTTTAGAAGTTAGCTTGACCGAACAAGATTCTGTAC
>NZ_JAVKEA010000238.1:0-9872 GCF_040221695.1 Coleofasciculus sp. E2-BRE-01
GGATCATCACCCAGGTGATTATCATTCTCATTCACGTATTCATTCGCAATAAACCTGTCAATAAGCTCTCATCTTTTCGAGGCTTGAGGGGGGAAATGCAATGTAAGCCAAGCTTTTGAGCTGCTTGTCACCCCTTCAGGCATACCCCTATTATACAAAATTTACTGGCTAACCGTGCAGCTTTAAATGTCAATTTAGGGTAACATTGAGTTACCTAAATTGACCTTGGGGAGTCGTGTATCCCAGCGCTGAATCTTATGTTACAGCGTGGGTCTTACGACTCCCCAAACCCCTGCTAAGATAATGGCAAAAGCGATTAAGCAAAGGGCGACCCGAGTAAATTGAGTGGATACAGTTGTTAATTGGTGCAAGCGGGTCGCCCCTACAGGTGTTTCATACCAAGACTTCCTGTTCCCTGTTCCCCAGAATTTAGAATTCAAACACAGGCATAAGTTGTAACATACCTAATCCTAACTCCTTAACCGAGAGCGATCGCGCTTCAAAGAATGCCATCATATCCTTGGGTTGAGGATTACCACGGGAAGCACCTTTGAGTCCTCTGGCGATAATTAACCCGCAGTAGCCCTTCGTTTTTAGACACCGTTTTTCCCAATGCTCACGATTCGCCGTATGAGTCGGATCAGCTTCGGGAAACTCACCAAATAGGTATAGATGATTATCTCCTGTTTGCAAAATGCCCAAATCATAGCGATCGCCAACTAGAGGATCTTCTCCGGGGTTAAAGCCAATCCCCTTGAGTCCCCCGGCTGTTTGAATTTGCTCGATTAACACTTTGGCTTTTGGGCGAGTGGTTTGAATTAACACCACAGGTAACCCTTCTCCTAGGGGCAGGGCGTCTTGAGACTGATAAAAATCAATATCCTCCTGTAGCAGTGCTATACTCTCCCAGGGCATCATCCCCAAACTCAGATAGGAATCTTTCGGGATTAAGTCATCCCGTAGCGGAAGTTCCAGTTCCTCCTCATCCTCATCCTCATCCCAGTCTTCGTCATCCATATCATCATCAATCACCATCTCCCATAACTCAGAGGCTACCTCTGGTCGTGTAGATACTTTAATAGACGCGATTGATTTTGACTCCGTATCTTCCTGTTCCGTATCTACAGGGATAGGGATGCGGAAGCGCTTGTTCATCGCTGGAAAATCATCCGCCGCTAATTTTCGGGATGATCCTTGGAAAAATCGATGTAGGGCTTCCAGCGCCATATAGGTAAGTAGGGCTTCTTCCTCATCCAGGAAGGGGCGCATTCCCTCTAATGGATGCACCGCACCAAAACTCGGCAAAATCTCTTCAACGGATAAATCGGCTAAATCTACATCCTCATCATCTTCAAAGTCCTCATCCGCTGCTTGATAGGTAATAAACAAGCAATCTTGTCCCAAAAATGCCTGTTCCATCGCCTCAACCGATTCCTGATTGACGACCGACTCCCGAAACCGTTGCAGCGAATCTAAGGAGCGATAGAGCAGAATTCCATACTCCACACCCAGCATCCCCATAACCGAGACGTAAAACTCAGCCACATCCCAGCGATTTAATTCCACACTCAGGATCTGATGGTCAGCCAAGATATCCCAAGGCGCATCCAGCCAAATCTCATACGCCTTACCGATCAATAGATCCGCATACTTCGGGGGTAACGGCGGCTGGCGCTGGAGGGCAATTTCCTCAAACCCGCGAAATAACTCATCAATCAGGGGTAAATCAGGGACATAATCGATCGCAATCTCCAACTCTTGCAGCACCCCGCGCAATAAAAACTGAACTTCGCGATCGCGTACCACAATTTTAGAGGGACGGGCGGGTCGAGCCGGACTTTGGGGATGTTCCATGGCTCGCAATAAGGTGCGAACAATCGCTTCAGGTCCCATTTCTGAGGAGACGATATCCATCGCCCGGACAATTCCTTCTGAGCCATCCACCCAAAGAATGCACTCATTATTACCCTCAGCATCAAAATCACCCTGATCGGATACAGTCACTAAAGAACGGCGATCCCCTTCCCAGACGCTGGGTATTTGGGGTAACCGTTTGAGCCGACGACGAGTATTGCGATTGAGAGCAGACATAGGGTATTTGGCAATAAGTGCAAAAACCATGGCAAGTCAGCCATGATCAATAATAGATACTCCTATTAAACCGCAATACCTTCCGGGCTGCGCTTCATTGTTTGGAGAAAGGAGTTCCCAAGAAAATTTTTATGGGGTAAATACACGTTAAGGGGTCAGTCTCGATAAACTTGATCCATAAGCGTGGAACATCAGTCGTTCGTCATCCAAGTTTAACCTAACCAGGAGTTACAACATACTCATGACACAAGCAACAACACAGCAACGAGGAATCCAACTGACCGAACAAGCCCTCAAGCATATTGTGGCGCTGCGAGACCAACAAGGACAAGACCTATACTTGCGGGTTGGTGTCCGTCAGGGGGGCTGTTCCGGGATGTCTTACATGATGGATTTTGAAGATCCGAGTAAGGTACGGGATAACGATGAAGTGTTTGACTACGAAGGCTTCAAAATAATATGTGATCCCAAAAGCATCCTGTACCTGTACGGTTTGGTCTTAGATTACAGCAATGCCATGATTGGGGGAGGCTTCCAATTCACCAACCCCAACGCCAATCAAACCTGTGGCTGTGGTAAATCCTTTGGCGTTTAGTTAAAAACGGGGGAATAGGACGGGAGTAGGGGTTTGGTTACCAAACCCCTACTGCATTTAAAATCAGATCGCGGTAAACCTAAAATTGAATCTATGACCGAAACTGTTAATTCTCTGTTCGAGAGTGGCTTAGAACGCTACAACGCGGGTGAGGGACCTGATTCCCTGATTCCTGTATTTAAACAATTGTGCGATCGCTTCCCGAAAAACGCCGCCGCTTGGAGTTGTCTGGCTTGGTTGTATTTGCTGGATGACCAAGCGGAACGGGCATATAAAGTAGCGCTTAAGGGGACGAAAATTGATGCCAATGCGCCCCAAGCGCGAGTCAACCTAGCGGTAGCGATGTTGGAAACCGGGCAAACTGGGGTGCGTAAACACATCGACACCGTTAAGCAGATGATGGCGACGGATTCTCAAGTTCGTCAGGATGTCTTTGAGAGTATTGAGGATGGACTGAGTAGGAAGCCTGACTGGGATAGTTTAAAGCGGGTTAAACAATGGCTATCTGAGGGGTGATACCTTGCAGATCAAGGGAGCTGGGGAAGCTGGGGAGCGATCATTTAGCGGTCAAATCGGAGGGGATTTTGTATCTGAGATGACCGTTTTGTCGTAATTTCCGAAGATGATTCGACGACTGAACCGATGTTCCAGGCTCAGCTTCTCGATACACTAGAGATTAGACGTCATTGGAGCAACCAATGACTTCAGACATAAGATCCATGACCCACGACCAATAACCTATGACCCAAACACTGTTAGTTGGTCTAAAGGCAGACCAGTTCCGTCATCCCCTTGATTTCCAAGCCACCCAAGCCTTGAAGCAGTTCCCTGGACTGGACTTGATGGTGCGAAATCTCCTCGGACCCTTGGCGGAACAATTCTTTTACCTGAATAATATTGCTGCTAGTGTTTTGGTGGGAGAAAATCAGCTACCGCACCTGCATAATTTACTGCTAGACGCCTGCAAAACCCTGGACTTAGAACCCCCTCAACTATACGTGCAGCAGCATCCCGTACCAAATGCTTATACCTTTGCCATGCGGGGTAAGCAGCCATTTATCGTCCTGCACACCGCTTTAATCGATATGCTGACCCCCGAAGAAATTCAGGCGGTGATTGCTCACGAATTGGGACATCTCAAGTGTGAGCATGGGGTTTATCTGACACCGCTCAACATTATGATTTTAGCGGCGTCTTTACTGCCAAATTGGGGCGCTGTAATTGCCCAAAGCCTTCAAGAACAGATGCTGGAGTGGTTAAGGTGTGCGGAATTTTCCTGCGATCGCGCGGCGCTGCTGGCAACTCAGAATCCCAGAGTGGTGATGTCGGTGCTGATGAAACTCGCTGGCGGTTCACCAACCCTAGCTCCCCAACTAAACCTCGACGCCTTTATCGCCCAAGCCAGAGCCTATGATGATATCAGTAATTCGGAATTGGGAGAACTGCTCAAATCCGCTCAAACTGCCCAGTTGAGCCACCCCGTCCCCGTGTTAAGGGCGCGGGAAATTGATCAATGGGCAAGTTCTCAAGCTTATCAGTCCTTGCTACAACCGACATCTATTGGCTATAATGAAAAGGTTGCATCCAAGGGCGGATGGCGAAATTGGTAGACGCACCACACTCAAAATGTGGCGACCTCTGGTCGTGAGAGTTCGAGTCTCTCTCCGCCCATTCAGATTGAGAGGTGGTGATCATGACACAACGACTCAAGAGTTGGGAGTCTCCTCGCCGTCAAGGGCGAAATGACAAAGGTAAAGGCGGTTCCGCCAGAGCCAGACAACTGAAGAAGCAACGGCAAATGTTGCGGAAAAAGTTGAAAGAACGTGGAAAAGCCAAACAACAGAATCAGCAAGGGGGAAGAGAAAAAGACACTCTTCCCTCTTTTTTTAGCTGTAGAGACGTTGCATGCAACGTCTCTACAAAATGATGCTTTTGTCTTCAAAGAAAGCATATTCCACACCGAGCGACTCGTATCGAGCGAAGTCGAGATAAGTCGAGGTGTTGCCTATTGCCTATTCCCTCCCCGCGTAGCGCTATAGCAGTCGCCAGAGTCATTCGGACATGAGATGAATGTCTTTCAACTTCTCTGCATTAACAGAACATTCCCTTGAGGAGACAACTGTCGCTGGTGCTGTTGGTAGGCTTGTAACCAGAGGACTCCGGAGACTAATAAAATTGAGAAAATAACAAGATTGAGAATAATTAATCCTAAGGGAAGTGGAGACGTTTTGGGTATGTCTGGATGAGGGAGGGGTTGTTTCTGGAAATGCGGCAAAATAAACGCCGCATTTGGCGGTCTACGATGGACAAATGGAGCCATAAAATAGTCAAGCCACTCGACTAAGGGTTCAGAAATTTTGTGCGTATGTTTGCGCCACATTAATTCACCTGTTTTATGGTTGGTTTCTAGTTCTAAAGGATGTTTACCCGTCAGTAAATGGACAAAGGTACGTCCTAAGGCATAAAGATCCGATTGAGGAACCGCATTACCGTTGATTTGTTCAGGAGGGGTATAACCGGGTGAAAAAACGCCTTCTCCGGTTACATCTTTTCCCATCAGCCGTTGGACAACTGTACCGCTCATTTGGCAAACTGTCCCAAAATCAATTAGCACCAGTTGACCATTGGGTCGCAGCATAATATTCGAGGGTTTAATATCCCGATGAAAATATTGTTGTTGGTGCAGCGTATCTAATATATCGAGTAACTGTTTTAGCCATTCAATGGCTTTGGCTTCGGAAATGGGTTGATTATGTTTGAGCCATGCTCGTAAATTTGTCCCCTCCACTTGTTCCATCACCAAGCAATGTAAAGGTCTGGCACGGCGGGAGACAGAAACGGTAAAATAATTGTCTTCAGGTTGAACTTTAGGAATACCCGGATGGTTAAGTTTCTTTAAAATTTCCGATTCTTGTCTGAATAGGCGAACTAAGGTGGAATTGTTCCGGGTTAAAACTTTCAGTACTTTATGTTTTGCTCCTTTGATTGCCGCCTCTGCTGCTAAATCCTGGACTTCAAAGATTTTGGTGGGATTGGGTGCGTCTAGGGGTCGAAGGGGTTTCAGCAGCCGATATCGACTGTTGATGGTTAATGGGGTGTCACAGCCTTGGCAGTATTCCAGATACTCAGGATTTTCCCGTTGGTCACACTTGGGGTTGATACAGTAGCTCATCGGATTTCCAGGGTAGGTTGAGATGACTTCTTAAAATTAACATCTACCTCCCGGAATAAATTAATCTTAGGACTTACGCCCAGACCCAATCTCTTACATAAGCGTAGCTTGCTTCTTTTCGGGCAGCGAGTTCTCCACCGTTAACTTTAATTGTTCCCACCTGCTTATTCAGCCTGGAGAGTAAATAAAGTGACCTCTGGAGGACAGTTGAGTCGTATGGGCAGATCGCTAAAGCCAATCCCACGATTAACATAGAGCTTATTACCTGAGGCGCCATAGCCGTCACTCCAACCATCGACATGTTCCCAGTTTTTAGCCAATGCTAACCAAGACCATTGGGGTGTGAAGGGTAGGCGAATTTGTCCACCATGAGTATGTCCAGCAACGGCTACGGGTGCGGTATTGGCAGGTAAAGCCGGAAATGATTTGGGATTGTGCATCATTACAATCCTGGGATTTGTGGATGGCACTTGCGCGATCGCATTTTTTGGTTGATCCTTGTTTGCCAGATGGGAACCTATGCCGACTAAATAAAACGATTCGGTATTTCCATCACTGAGATTTTCCCCAGAGTTTCCGGGTTGCGGTAATTGGACGGCTTGATTTTCCAGAACCTCTATGCCAACGTCTTCCAACGCCGCCTCCAACCGCGCTGCTAAGTTCTCTTTGGGTGGAGTATCTAGGCTAATCATACCGTAGTCGTGATTACCCAATACCGCATAGGTGGGAATATTGGCTTCGGGTAAGGGACGGAGTAAATCAACGATGTTAGCAATTTCTGGGTCTGTGCCTTTAAAGGCATGGTAAATAAAGTCACCGCTAATCAGGACGACACTAGGGCGTTCTTCTATCAGTTTGGCGATACTACGGCGGACAGTCGGGGTATTATCTAGCCACATCCCGTATTGAAAATCTGAAACCAGTCCAATTCGTTGTCCTTGCCAAGCTGTAGGAAGATTGGGAATGACGGCAACTTCTTCTTCTGTGTCGAGGGTATAAGGCTCAACTAAGCCCCAAATTATAAGGAAACAGAATAGTCCGACTAAACCTAAGAGAATATACTTGATTTTTTTCATGGTTCATTGTTGATTGTTGATTGTTGATTGTTGATTGTTCATGGTTCATTGTTGATTGGTAATCCTCTGCTCCTCTGCTCCCAGACGCGCCATGGCGCGTCTCTACAAGTTCCCCTGTTCCCTAATCAATGTAATATTACTTTGTCAATCGTCGTCTGGTCATCTAAGGGGGTAGCCCGATTGGTGGTTTGGCTGGAGGCGATCGCATCCCAAACCCAGCCGTCATTGTGAATCAGCGCCAATAGCAGCCGTCGGCGTTTGGTGACGTGTTTGGTGGCGTCCCAAAATTGGCGATCGCTAACCGTGGGAATCCCGTGTTTCCTGAGTCGTTCCAGGGGTGGAAGCGGTGGGTTTTCCGAGGCGGGTTCTAAGTAAGCGGATTTGAGAGTTTTCAAATAAGCCGCACTTGCCCGACGTGCTGCACCTAGCGCCGCTGGATCGGGTTGATGGGACGTTTTGACACCATATTCTAAGATGGTTAGCGCTTCATCAAGAGCCACTAAACTTAGAGTGATCGAGCGAGAGCGTTCGATGCTGTGGAAATAATGAAGAATCGGGTAAGTTAGATGGCGTTCTCCCTGTTGGGCTAGCATGGGCGTCAAAGCAATTAAATGCTGGTCAAATTGCCCAAAATCTTTGCCATTCCAGGCTCTGACCAGAATTTCGTCAGCCGTACCACCGAGAGCGGAAATATAAACCGCCAGTTGGCGTTGCTGAGTCGCGGCTGAAACCACAGGTAAGAGATAGGCGATTGCCAAGGTAACTAAAAAGAACCCATTCACTGAAGCAATTGCGGTGGCAATTTGCCAAACTGCACCTTGAGGACTATAACTCCCCATGCCTAGGGTTGAGATAGTATAACCGACAAAGTAAATTCTTTCTAACGTAGTGGCGGGCAGTTTTTTCGGCGTTACCACAGCCGTTTCATCGGCGCTAAACAGTAGTGTCCATCCCGCCCACGTTAAGGCAAACCAAAGCACGGTGACACTAACGATAACTATCCAGCCTGTAACTAGCAATAAGCGGTGATGGGAACGCCAGCGATGAATCTTAAGCGCGATTCTCCATAGCCAAGCCGAGAGTCTGCTGGTTAGAGGTCCTCCTCCGCCCACTGTCAGGGTTGTGATCAGGACATCAATGGAGACAATGATAAGAATGAGCAGTCCGGAAATGACTAGCAGAATCGACATAAGGAAAATTAAAACAGTCCATGCGATCGCAGATTACCTCACCACGAGGCAAAAAACCTGCATCTGAGGGAATAGGTAGGGGTGTCGGGTGTCGGGTGTCGGGTTTCGGGTGTGGGGTGTGGGGGAAATCTTTCCTTGAGCCGATAACGTTACTAAACCCACCGTGTTGGGATCAAATCTAAGCCTAGAGAGAGGGGATTCCTGGCTATGGATATGTCTAAGCTGAGATAGTTAATGCTATCGGAATTGCAGTCATTGAGAGGTCAACGTAATGGTTCGGGCATTTTAGGGAAGGGAAAACTATGGCAAATCAGAATTTCCGTGTAGTCGGCTACATTAGTCCAGTCACATACAGCAAACTCAAGGAGTTTATGGAGGCTCAGGCGTTAACTGAAGCGGAAGCGATCGATAAGATTTTATCAACCTATTTGGGAGCAACTCCCCTACCTAAACCCCCGAATGGTTTTGATACAAGCGAAGGTGGCGACTCAACAGCCGAATCATCCCCACCTGTGTCCCCATCAGCGATTCCTAAAGACAAAAGCTTGACTCAGAACCAATTAGCCGAACGCCTGAAGTGCGATACGAAGAAGTTAACTGACATCCGAGGCTATCCTGTGGTTTTATCCGACTACACCAAAACTCGTGATCCACAGGGAATCGCATGGGAGTATGAAGCTGAATTTGATCGCTATTTTCCTCTCGAACAATGAATAATAAGTAAGTAGGTAGGGACAATAAAAGTTAACGGCTAAGATCGTCATTCGTCATTCGTCATTTGTAAGGGTTTGAGATCTATTTACATAACTTAATTTAGTTGAGTTTATTTCCACCAACCTATTTAGTTGGACACAACTAAAGTTAACGGTTGAGATGAGGGAACAGGGAACAGGGAACGCTTTCCCTGTTCGCATTATCGCAGTTGTTGCTCGGTTAATAATGTATTTACCCAAACGTGATCATCCGCTAATAATGGCGGTATGGGTTCTTGAGTATAATCGATAGCTAAATCATAACTGGCTTGGTCGTACACATTATTCAACAATACCTGTAAGTCTACAAATGGTTCGCGATCGCCCGACTTCAAGGGTAAGGGAAATGAGGGAATCGTATCTCGTAGATTAAAGGCATACAAATCAGCTTGAGGACGACGATCTCCTCGACTGACTAAAATTCGATAATGAGTTTGACTATTGCTATGATAAATTGGCAAAGGTTTTCCTTTACGCAGTAAATCGATTTCCACTAAATGAGTTGAACTGCCAAATATTTTATTGCGTTTAGTTTCATAGTCTTGGCGACCTTCTCCAGAACGTTTATTAATTGGAGAGAGAATTTCAATGACGGTTGCGACTTCACCTGTGGCGACTTCTCGTACTTCTAAATAACCTTGTTTAATTGTTTCAGGTACGGGAACTTGTACTGTCTGGGGTTGAGGTGGGGATGGGGCGACAGCAACATTGGTCATTGGCTGTTCAGTTGTCGTCTGTGAACCTTTGACTGTTAAATCGGGAATACCAACCAGGAGTGATTGTTCGCCTATGGTTTCATACAGACGCACTTCAACCGCCGCTCTGTATTTGGGACGCAGTTGAGGAGAAAGTGACCTATAGCAGCCCTAAATAGGTCGCAACAGATATAATAGTAATAATACATCCCTAGTAAAAATACAAAAGATGAACATTATAGATGAATTGGCTAATTTTATCAATCAGACAAAAGAGACAAAAGAAATTAAAAGAGCCTTG
>NZ_JAVKEA010000239.1:0-46991 GCF_040221695.1 Coleofasciculus sp. E2-BRE-01
TAACCGTGGAGAGTACAGGCGGTAGGGTTGTGGAAGTGAGTAATATTAATAATGGCGCGATCGCGACTAGCACTCTCACCAGCAGCGATTCGGCTACAGAAGGGATTTCTCTAGATACCGTTAGCGGGAATTTCGACATCAGCGACAGTACAATCACGATTGAAAATCCAGCCAGTAATGGTATCTTCGCCACGAATATCCAAGGAACAGCGACAATTTCAGCCAATCAAGGAAGTCAAATTACAAGTCAAGGAAATCAAGCCGGAATTCTCCTAACTGAAAGTACAGGTACGATTAATTTATCCGGTGTAACCGTGGAGAGTACAGAGGGTGCAGTTGTGGAAGTGAGTAATATTAGGAATGGCGCGATCGCGAACAGCACTCTCACCAGTACCAATTCCGCAACCGAAGGGATTTCTCTGGACACAGTTAGTGGAATTTTCGACATCAGCGACAGCACAATCACGATTGAAAATCCCACGAGTAACGGTATCCTCGCCACGAATATCCAGGGAACCGCTACAATTGAAGCCAATCAAGAAAGTCAAATTACAACAACAACGGCTAAGGCGGGAATCTTACTCGCTGAAAGTCCCGGATCAATCAATTTATCGGGATTGGAGGTAAACAGTAATACTGGTGCCGCATTAGTCGGGACTACTATTAATAATGCCACAATTTCAGATAGCACTTTTACCAGTATCAATTCATCAACAGAAGGAATATCACTTAACGGGATTAGCGGTACAGTTGATATTGGCAATAGTACGATCACGATTACTGATCCAGTTGATGGCATTAACGGCATATCCATTGGCAATGTCACGGGAACAGTGAATATAGCCGCCAATGAGGGAAGCCAGATCACTCAGGCAAATAAAGGAATTGAACTCACTGATTCTATGGGTGCGATCGCTATTTCTGGATTTGAGATTCGGAATACTGAGGATAGTGGCATTTCCGGAACCGATCTCAGTAATGTTACCCTTGCAAATAACCGCATTGAAGGGGCAACTAATGAAGGAATTTATCTAGCAGATACCGATGGACAAGTAACTATAGAGGAGAACACAATTCTTGATACCATTCCTGTTCCAAACCCTGACGCGAGCATTAATTTTGATTTTCCGACAGGTCGGGGAATTATGATTGAAAATGTTATGGGAACCGTTGAGATCATAGCGAACAACATTACTGGAACAGATGGTTTGGCTGCTGATACAGAAGAAGTATTACCTGGAGTAATTATTGAGACATTGCCAAGCGGACAAGGTATTCTGATAAATAATAGTACGGCTTCTGCGGATATAACCCTTTCAGATAATGTAGTTTCTGGCAACTTTGAAGATGCAATTCTGATAGGTTTAGGTATTTCTATAGACAATCCCCCAATTACTGGAAATCCCACAGTTAATTTGACAATTGAGGGGAATACAATAGAAAATAATGGCAGCAGCAATCCAACTCGCGGTGACGGCATTGGCATTGGTATTGAAGGTAATACCATCTTAGAAAATATTACAATTTCGGGAAATACAATTAGAAATAATGGTGATGAAGGAATCGACATTCGCCTTGGCTCATTGAATCTTCCATTATTTGCCAATTCCACGGCAGAAATCCAGGAAGCAATCATTCAAAATAATACCATTGAAAATAATGCTCAACAAGGTATTGAGTTTCAGCTATTTGATGAAACAAAAGTTTTCGCCAATATTTTAGAGAACACATTAACTACTCCTAACGACTCTATTGGCGTCAAAGTGACAACTGATAATAAGTCTGCATTTTGTTTAAACTTAAGTGATAATACTAGCAATACTGGTTTCACTTTAATTCAAGACCCACAAAATTCACAAAATCCACAACCATTAAGTATATTTGAAATTTTGAGTGAAACCCAAAATATCCTTGATGCGAACCAATCCGGGACGATTACCCTAGACACGCCCAATGGATTACCTTGTCCTTGAGTTTGTAGTCAGGGAACCTTAGCCCTAGATTTGTTTGGTTGAGCGAAATCGAAACCAAACCTACTGGACTGACACACCTTAATTGGTGGATTAGAATTGTAGGGGCGCAAGGCTTGCGCCCGGTTTAAACGTCAAAATTATCCCACTATCCCACAATTTTAGTTGTGTCAGTCCACTACAATTTATTTAATAGTCTATTGAGATAAATCACTGATGATTGATTACAGGTAACGTCAGCAACGCATGAGGAACAACTAACACATCCAACTCCTTTCCCAAATCAGCAGCCACCCTCGCTAACGCCTCATCCATTGTCGCGGCTGGAATCATTTTACAGGCTTCCACAACTTCTGGATAATCACTTCCAACAATAATCACCGAATTTTGTTCTAAAACCTTTGCCATAACAAACGCACGTTGTTGACCTGGTGGATACCCATGTTTACGCCCTTCCTGTAAAATCTGTTGTACAGAAGGAATATCTCGCATCGCTGCTAGAAAACGCTGTTCTCCTACTCCTTCACCTACGCCTTCTGGACATTGGGCGGGGATAATCAAATAACCGCCTGGACGCACAACCGGAGTCGGGGCAAAAAACAGATAACTCGCCGCACGACTGGCTTGATAAAGATTAGCATCTTTGGGAAATCCCACCCCGCCAATTACCACATCGTATTGCTGAGAAATCAAGACTTGATTAAAGGTTTTCGCTTGTTCGACCAGTCGCTTATGGGTTTCTATCGGTTCCCCCGCTAATACTGAAACAATCTGTTTTTGATCATCAAGAACCACATTAATAATAAATCCCAATCCCGCCCGCATCGCCGCCTCTGTCACCGCCTGCTGAAACGGATTTCCCTCCAGTTTACCCAGGCGACAGTTGGGATGATCGATAAACTTCGGACCATGACTATAGGCAATTAAGGGTTCTCCAGCCGCACCCACAGCAACGGTTTTACACCCACCCGAATAGCCAGCATATTGATGAGGTTCGACAATGCCAGTCGCGATGAGGATATCGGCATGATAAGCTACTTTATTAACCGATAAAGGGATACCGTTAATTACGCCTAAGTCTACTAACTGATCCGGGTTTTGCGGTTCATGGTCAATCACCCGATACCGATCAACCACCGCTTGTCCTAACTTCGTCACCTTTTCTGCCATGGTGCTAGGGCGATGCATACCAATCCCGCACAATAGGGTAATATCTTGGTCACGTACCCCTGCTTTTTCCAACTGCTGTAATATCGGTGGAATCAATACCTGGTCTGGACTATCGCGAGTAATATCCGTAAACACAATACAAACGCGATCGCCTGGATGTGCTAATTTCTCTAGAGGTGGGGAATTAATCGGGGTTGAGAGAGTTTGCGCGATCGCACCCTCAATATCCCTCAGGGGTTGGACGGCTTCAGACTTCACTAATGTCCCCCGCATCCCTGGCGGTAACTCAAAGTCTAGAACGGTTTTTCCGTAAGGAACTTGGTACATTTGTCATTTGTCATTTGGATTTGGTACAATTACTCAAATCGGTTCACTCAAAATTAAAAATAGAAGTCAAATCAAGAATAAATTCGGGAAGTACCGATTCTCCGGATAAACAGGGAGAAATTTGTTGAGTGGAGAAATTCAACGTTTTCACCTCTCGATCAGGACGATAAATTTCTGCTAAAGGGGTTTGGGGATCAAGTAACCAACCTAACCGTAAACCATTAGCAAGATACTCCTCCATTTTGCGTTGCAGGGGGGGTAGGCTATCGGTTTCAGAACGCAACTCAATCACAAAGTCTGGACACAGGGGTGGAAATCGGCGTCTATCGTCCGGAGATAACGCTTCCCATCGTTCTCGAATCACCCAAGAAACATCAGGCGATCTTTTAGCACCATTGGGTAATTTAAAAATAGTCGAGGAATCAAAGACATAACCGAGTCGAGTCTGACGGTTCCAGATTACCAAATCAGCATTTAAATCCGAATTTCTAATCCCACTTTCTCCACCCGTTGGCGGCATAATAATCAAGTCCCCTTCAGCCGTTAGTTCCATCCGATGTTCTTCATTTGCCATGCACAACTGATAGAATTGCTCATCGGTTAGAGTTACCGTGGTGGGAACATGCAAGGTTATGGCTTCCATGGCTGATCGGGAAAAAGCGTTTAAGAAATGAACCCAACCAGGGCGGGTTAGTGACGTTATCGGTTTTTGCTAAACCTTATCGGTAAAACCCGCCCCGACAAATCGGTTTTTCTGATATCTTGCACCGAGAGTCAGTAAGCCTTGACACCCGCCAAGAACTCAAGTTCTTGGCTAAAAGCACAAGTCGTCTAAAGACGACTACAATTCTTATCCAGTCAGCTCGATTCTGACTTTCGCTTGGGTTCCTTGGGTTTTAACCCAAGGCGGTTGGTGAGACTGGTGCAAGATATGAGTTTTTCTGGCTTTCAGCTTAAGTTGACATCAAAGCGGGGAATGTTACGATTCCACCTTTTCCTTTTTAAACTGTGGCTAATTCCGGTTCGGGACGCTTGCTATTGCGAATTCCGGTAATCGCCTTGGCGTAATCATCCTGCTTAAACACACCAGAACCAGAAACGATCGCGTTTGCACCTGCTTCCAAAACTTGCCAGGTGTTGTCGGCTTTGAGTCCACCATCCACTTCAATCCAGGGATCGAGTCCGCGTTCATCGCAGATCTGACGCAACTTGCGAATTTTGGGCAGTACGCCAGGAATGAAGCTTTGACCGCCAAAACCGGGGTTGACACTCATAATCAACACCAAGTCGCAGACATCTAGTACATAGTCAATCAACTCTAACGGGGTGGAGGGATTGAGAACCACACCCGCTTGCTTACCCAATTCTTGAATCTGAGTTAGGGTGCGGTGCAAATGGGGGGAAGCGTTATGTTCCGCATGAACTGAAATAATATCCGCCCCAGCTTCGGCAAAATCCTCAACATACTTTTCTGGTTCCACGATCATCAAGTGGACATCCAGAGGCTTTTGGGTAACCGGGCGCAGCGCTTTGACAATTAGAGGACCGATTGTAATATTGGGGACAAACCGCCCATCCATCACATCAACGTGAATCCAGTCAGCACCAGCAGCATCCACTGCCTGTACTTGTTCCCCCAGTCGGCTAAAATCGGCGGATAAAATGGAGGGGGCAACGACGATGGGTTTTTGGGATTGCGTTTGGGTCATAACTGGTTATAGTCTCCTAAGTCCTCTATTCTTGTTAAGTTTTATCCTAACAAAGTCTTTAACATTCCCCTAACAAAACCTGAATCGATAAATCTAATCCCCAAGCCACCGTCATCAATGGCATCAATCCCGATAAAAACGACTCCCAGGCTGCTACTCCAAACTTGGCAAGGGAGGGTTTGGCATAAACGTTATCATTAATAGCAATAGCAAGTGGCTCAACCCACCCCGATACCCTCAAAACTATACTTCAAGTTAGGAGAACCTGCCTTGGCTATGCGGTCGCTGATCAAAAAACTGGGATGGATGATTGGAGGTGTAGGACTCTCTACCCTGACCACCCCAATCTTAGCGTCACCGATTTCGATTGGAGAAGCTGGAATTGATGCGTTGCGACTCCATGCTCCCCCCTACAACTTGAGAGGTGATAAAATCGCCATTGGTCAGGTGGAAATCGGTAGACCGGGCTTATTTGGCGTTGATAAAGCTGTATCTTGGAATCCCGCGATCGCACTTGAGCGGGTTTTTTATCGCGATCGACCCGCGAAAGCCGATACGGATGTGGATACCCATGCAGCAATGGTGGCGGGTGTCATGGTGAGTAAAGATAAAACATTACCCGGAGTCGCACCAGGAGCCAGACTCTACGCTTCGGCTGTCGGTTCCCCAATCCGCAGTGGACAGCCGGAAGAATGCCTGTCCTCCCAGCATGTTGCTCTGCAAAATAGTGGTGATGTGCGGGCAATTAACTTTAGTTTTGGTGAATCCCTGCAACGAGATGCCAGAGGATCACAAGCGGCGCTTGATGGCAATGCCCTGTTAACAAAATGTATTGATTGGTCAGCGCGGACTCATAATGTTCTCTACGTCATTGCAGGCAACCAAGGCAAAGGTGGCATTCCCATTCCCACTGATCACTATAACGGGATTACCACTGCCTATACCACCCAAAGGCAAGGACAATTTGCCAAGGTAGACTTTGCCAACTTGAGTGATCTGCCAGAGGGAATTGGTCGGCGTTTAATTCAACGGGAAATTAACCAGGGAACTCGCCGTGCGATTAATTTAGTCGCACCAGGAAGTCGTATTTTAGTCTACGACCTGGATGGAAAAATTGTCGAAGTGAGTGGGACAAGTTTCGCCGCGCCTCATATTACCGCCTCAGTCGCCCTAATTCAAGAATTTGGCGATCGCCAACTCAACGCCAATCAACCCCAATGGACTACCGATTCCAGACGCCATGAAGTGATGAAAGCGGTGTTACTTAACTCCGCTGACAAAATCCAAGACGAGGGGGATGGGTTGCATCTGGGAATGAGTCGCACCCTATTGAGCAAAGATAATTACACTTGGGTAGAATCGGATGCTTATCTTGATGCCAAAATTCCCATAGATATGCAAATGGGAACCGGACACCTGAATGTTTTCCGCGCCTATCAACAATTTAGTCCCGGTCAGTGGGGAGCAACGGAAGCTGTACCGCCTGTGGGTTGGGATTATAGTTCAGTTAAGGCTAAATCGTTTCAGGATTATGTCTTAGAAAAACCTTTAAAGGCAGATAGTTATGTGGCGCTGACACTGGCGTGGGATCGTTTCGTTGAGTTAAACGATGAGAATGGAAATGAGGTGTATGATGTTGGCGAAAGTTTTCGCGATCGCGGTTTGAATAATCTCGACCTTTATTTGATACCTCTTGATGAAAATGATACCCGTAAAAGTGCCTGCGCTTCTGTAAGCGAAGTAGATAGTGTGGAACATATATTCTGTCCCGTTCCGGCTTCAGGTCGCTATAAAATCCGGGTTCAATATCGTCAACAGGAGAATGAAGACTCTCAACCTTACGCCTTAGCCTGGTGGACAGTACCGGAACGATAGAGTTTTGAAGCATAGCGCATCTGTAGGGGCGGGTTTCACAACTATCTTTGATTCCCTCACCTAGATGTGAATAAACCTGCCCCGACCGAGTTTTAAATTCTCCTGCTCGACTCTGTTTTTGCTACGATTTGAAGCTATGCGCCTTATTTGTTGCTGGAAATACAGATGGAATCAGTAATATCAGAACATATAGACATTACTCCCGGTGTATGTGGCGGGAAACCCCGCATTGCTGGACATCGGATTAAAGTGCAGGATGTGGTGATCTGGCATGAACAAATGGGACTTTCACCGGATGAGATCATCTCACACTATCCAACCATCACCTTAGCTGATGTGTACGCTGCCTTGGCATATTATCACGATCATCGAGAAGAAATTAGACAGCAAATTCGAGAGGATAAAGCGTTTGCCCAACAATTACAGGCAAAAACATCTTCTTTAGTTCAGCAGAAATTAAGGAATCGAAATGGCGTAAACAATTCGGTTCCACTTGGATAAAAATATCAGCCATGCAATCGCTTTGTGACATTAGGGTTGAGAATATAGAGCAGTCCAAGCAAATTGAGCGGATTCCCATTGTTAATACTAAATCCGGGTTAGCTACCCCCGTTATCACCAAGTCCGCGCAGGCGGACTTTGTTTGTGTAGCAGCGATTTCAATCGCCGCCTCAAAAAGGGGTAATACAATCGCCGCCTCAAAAACGGATAATACAATCGCCTCTTTAAAAGGGGTAATAAAGACAGATTTGGTATAATTTTGCTAGGCGGGTCGCCCCTACACATACTGATCACCTGCTGATTCGTTACAGCACAAGCGATGGTGAAAGCCCTCGCGATTCATCCGAGGGATGAAACCGAATTTCGACAGGCTCAATTGCCGCGATGCGTCCAGCAAGCGCAACTTTAGTTGCGAGTGCTAACCAGCTTATGCTATGATTTTATCGTGAGCTTAAAACGATAAAATGATTGTCTACGAGGGTAAACTAAAAGGCAAAGACTACCAGTACAGAAGGCTTGATGAAGCCATCCGTACTGGTTTGTTTGTCCGTAACGCTTGCCTTCGCTATTGGGAAGACGGTCATGGAAGGTGTCGCAACGACTTATATAAGTATTGTACAAGTCTTGGTAAAAACAAAGAGTTTCCTTGGGCGGGAAAACTAAACTCTCAAGCTCGACAAGCCATGTCCGAGCGCACCTACGCAGCTATTTCAAGATTCTTTGACAACTGCAAAAACCAGATCAAAGGAAAGAAGGGCTACCCAAAATACAAGAAAAACCGTCCTAATCATGGATCTGTAGAGTATAAGACATCCGGCTGGAAACTATCAGAGAATCGTGATCACATCACGTTCACCGATGGATTTAAAGCCGGAACGTTTAAGCTTTATGGAACTCGTGACTTGAACTACTATCAACTCACCCAAATTAAACGAGTTAGGGTAGTACGTCGTGCCGATGGATACTACGCCCAGTTCTGTATTGACCATGACAGGACTGAAGATAGGACTCCAACAGGTCATAACGTGGGGTTGGACGTTGGCTTAAACCATTTCTATACTGACTCAGATGGTCAAACGGTTGATAATCCGAGATTTCTGAGGAAATCAGACCAAGCACTGAAACGACTTCAAAAGCGAGTATCCAAGAAGTTTAAGAAAGGTCAGCCACAATCTAACAACTACAAAAAGGCTAAACAGAAGTTAGCCAAAAAGCATTTAAAAGTCAGTAGGCAGCGTAAAGACTTTGCAGTAAAGACTGCATTGTGCGTAGTCCGGTCTAACGACTTGGTAGCTTATGAAGACTTGCAAGTGCGGAATATGGTCAAGAATCATCACCTGGCTAAATCAATTAGTGATGCAGCTTGGTCTGAGTTCAGACGCTGGCTTGAGTATTTTGGCAAAGTATTTGGTGTAGCAACGGTTGCTGTTAAACCTCACTACACCACTCAATGTTGTTCTGATTGCGGTTGCATTGTAAGCAAATCTCTCTCAACGAGAACACACCAGTGTAAATGCGGGTTTGTTTTAGACCGCGATTGGAATGCCGCAATAAACATACTCAAAGAAGCACTTCGTACTGTAGGACATACAGGAACATTCCAGGAATACTGGATAAACGCTTCGGGACAACTCGCCCTCTTTTGTATTGATGAGAATCAATACTCTAAGGTGGTTGGATGAACGAAGAATCCCCCGTGTTTTCAACCGGGGGAGTGTCAACAAAACAGCAACCTGTGGAACACCTTGAACCCAAATCGGTCATCCTTAAACAGAACAGGGGTTATCGAGGTATACTAATGAATCAAAAGACACTCCGTCGCACTGGGATTATCGCCGCAGGTATCATTTTTGCCGGATTTATGGCAGGATTAATCAGCCAAAAAATCAATGCCCAAAACTCCCCAAACCCTCAAAAGCCAGAGTTAACCACACAGCAACCTAATCCGTCTGTGAATACCCAAATTGTTGAAGCCAATACCAAATTTGGATTTAAATTATTTTCTGAGATTCTTCAGGAAAATAGCAATAATAACGTTTTTATCTCCCCAACCAGCATCGCGATCGCGCTAGCCATGACGTACAATGGTGCAAGCGGTGAAACCCAAGCGGCTATGGCAAACGCCCTAGAACTTCAAGGGATGAGTCTATCAGAGGTTAACCAGGCAAATGAAGCCTTAAAAACTACCTTAGAAAACGCCGACTCGGATATTCAGCTTTCCATCGCCAACTCGCTTTGGGCAAGACAAGGCGTCTCATTTAAACCCGACTTCCGGCAACGCAATCAGGAATTCTACGAGGCTCAAATAACTGACCTAGACTTTGCTAACCCTGAAGCTAAACGTGTCATCAATAACTGGGTTAAGGAAAATACTAACGGCAAAATACCGCAAATTATTAGCGAAATCCAACCCAATGATATTCTCTTTTTAATCAATGCCATCTATTTTAAAGGCAACTGGATGGAGCAATTTGACAAAGAGCAAACAGTAGAGCGTCCTTTTTATTTAGTCGATGGAACTCAGAAAGAACACCCGATGATGTCTCAATCGGGAGAGTATCAATATTATGAAGATGACACAGTACAAGCCATCAGCTTACCTTACGGTAAAGGACGCCTAAGTTTCTATGTCTTCCTCCCGCGTGAAAATATAAGTCTAGATACCTTTGAGCAGCAACTCACTCCAGAAAAATGGCAACAATGGATGAATCGGTTCGGTAAACGGGATGGCTCAATCGTACTACCGCGCTTTAAATTGGAGTACGAGATTCAACTCAACGAAGCCCTAAAAGCTCTAGGAATGGACGTTGCTTTTGATGATCGGGCTGATTTTTCTAATATGACGGAAGAAGATGTCTTAATTAATCAAGTCAAACATAAAACCTTTGTCGAAGTGAATGAAGAAGGCACAGAAGCCGCAGCAGCGACTTCTATTGGCATGGTTCTCACCTCTGCGGCTATTCCCCAAACCCCCTTCGAGATGGTGGTTGATCGTCCCTTTTTCTGTGCGATTCGCGATAATCAAACGGGAACAATTTTATTCATGGGTTCCATTCGAGAACCCAAGTAGAAACCAGAACTATCAATGTAGCTTGCTAAGTAAACCTTTGAACCCGTTTTAACGGGTTTAAGCTTTAAGCCAGAACTTTAGTTCTCGGCTCAAGGCTCGTACCATCCAGGTTAAAGTTGTTATTTTTGGATAAATTAGAATAGGGAAATACTCGAAAGCGTAATCAGGACGAGGAAATAACAATGGGAACAGCAACTCTTATCCCAGACAAGTTCTCACTGGATGACTTTATGGTCAATCCTCCTGAGAAAATGGAGTGGGTAAATGGTCAACTGGTGGAAAAAAACGGTATGACACTCAGACATGGCAAAATTCAACTGAAGCTAGGTCGCTACTGGGACGATTACAAAAAGTCCAGTGGTCAAGGTGGAGAGGTTTATACTGATGTGCCTTGTTGCACCAATCAGCAGGGACGTTCTCCGGATGTGGCATATTTGACCCCAGAATTGGTGGCGCAGTTTGGCAATGTAGCTACATTGCCTCAAAGTTTTCCCTTATGTGCTGAGATTGTTTCGCCAACGGATATAGCCGAGACGGTGTTGCTCAAAGCCCAGGAGTATTTAGAGTCGGGGGGTGAAGAAGTTTGGCTGGTGTTTCCGGAGAGTCGCTGGGTGATGGTGATGACGGAAAATCAGGGGTTGATGTTTACATCGGGTCAACAGGTGAGTACCCAGAAAGCCTTACAGGGTTTTACCGTATCTGTGGATGAGTTGTTGGCGTAAGCTGCATCCTTTCCCATCCCCTCATGTTTCTCTATACACTATAGAAGTAGGCAGTTTGCCAGCGTCACTCGTATCCTAGAAAAGGGTTCTTGCGTACTTAAAGGAGCATCAGTTATTATGCCGGACTTGAGAAATCTGTTTCAAAGAGCGTTTTATCTGGGCGTTGGTTTAGCCTCGTATGCTAGTGAGAGAGCCGGCGGAACAATCGGGGAACTGCGAACTCAAGCTCAAAAGCTGGCGGATGAACTGGTTGCTCGTGGTGAAATGACCACTGAAGAAGCTCGCAAGATGGTTGATGATATGGTGCAACAAGCTCAACAGCAGCAGCAATCGGCTCAACCTCCGCAACCTGAGAAAACGGGAACTGAACCCCGCCGGATTGAAATTATTTCTGACGACGAGGAGCAAACCGCTAGCGAAGAGCAGAATATTGACGCCATGCGCCAACAGGTTCAGGCGATGCAAGAGGAACTACGTCGGCTCAAGCGGGAATAGTGGCTCAGAGTAGTAGATAGCTTACGATTCAGGAGACGCTATGTAGAGACGTGCCATGGCGCTATGGTGAGCGGGGGAAGAAAGAGAATCACCGAGTAAACGGCGTCTACTACGGGAAAAGGTGTAAATTTAATGTACGACAACTTAATATAACGTGCTTGACTGTTGTAGTCAGCACAAAGGATTCGACTCAATCCCTCATAATTAGCTATGGTTGTACTATCATGGATGAAACTGAGAACCCCTGCGTTTTAACCAGGGTATGAAAGTTTGGCTCAGGTTTTAACCTGACGTTTTAGGGTGTTATTTTTGGCTAAATGATATACAATAGAAAGCAATAAAGGAGGTGATTAAACTGTATCGAACTATCCCGATTAAAGCTAAGTTTACGGATGAAGAAAAAGCGTACTGGATAGATCAATGTCAAAATGCCAATAGTCTAATTAATTGTGCAATTTATCACACTAGGCAGAGTCATTATCAGTGGAGGGAAAAACAGCCCAACGCTCTGGCTTTTTATTGGCTCGGCGATGAGTTTCGGTGTGGCTGGAAGCTTTACAGGTGTCGCACGACTTACCCAGAGCTAGACAGGCAGCTCAAGCTTAACCCACATTATAAGGCGCTAGCCGCTCAATCTGCACAGCAAACGCTGAAGTCTGTAGGGGAATCAATTAAGAGTTATAACAGCTTGGTTGACGCCTATTATCAGGGAAATGTTAATCGTCCATCATTGCCTAAGTACAGAAAAAAAGGTGGCTTGGCGGCGGTAACTTTCCCTAGGCAGGCTTTAACTTACAAAGACGGATGTTTTCGCCCATCCATTAGTAAAGAATCCAAGCCTGAATTAATCACTCAGATTGAGTTACCATTGCCGGAGTTCATTGATTCAGATTGGGTAAAGGAAGTGGCGATTCGCCCTTATCTTGGTGAACTTTGGATTGACTGGGTAATAGATGATGGAAAGAAACTCATTAAGTTTAATCCAAATCTGGATTACTCTCAAGCCTGGGGGTTTGACCACGGTGGCACCAATTGGTTAACCGGAGTATCAACTCAAGGGAAAAGTCTAATTGTTGATGGGCGCAAGCTTAAGTCAATGAATCAGGGGTATTGCCGCTTGGTTACTAAGTATAAGCATGGCAAGTCCGAATTTTACTGGGATACCAATTTAGACCGAGTGCAATGCAAGCGAAATAAGAAGGTGCGAGATGCCATTAACAAAGCGGCACGATTCATCGTTAACCGATGCTTGGCTGACGGGATCGGTAATCTGGTTATTGGCTGGAATGAGGGACAAAAAATCAGTCCCCAGATGGGTAAACGGGGGAACCAAAACTTCATGCCCATTCCCACGGGGAGGTTAATTGAACGCCTCAAGCAGCTTGCAGGAGAATATGGGATTGTATTGACCTTGACCGAGGAAGCTTATACAAGTCAAGCATCATTCTTGGATGGTGATTCATTACCGAAATACGGTGAAAAACCCGAAGGATGGACACCATCAGGTACAAGAGTGAAACGCGGGTTGTATAGAACATCTGACGGTCAGCTAATTAATGCTGACTGCAACGGTGCAGCCAACATAATCAGAAAAGTAGCCACACAGCTAGGGGTAAACCTAGCCAAGGTGGGTAGAGGCAGTTTGGCACTGCCAAAACGATATGACCTGTTTACTAATTTGAAACGATCATATCGTGAGAAATGTGAAGCGACAGTCTTTCAAGCTGTCGCTTCACATCAGCTCAGAATCCTCTCTCTTTTAAGGAGAGGAGATGTCAACCTAAACAAACACCCCCTTAGCCATGACCTTGACCTCTAGCTAAGTGAGGATTTGCCCAACTCGGAGTTTTTTCTATCCGTTTCCCTATGGATGAGTGGTCTAAAAGTTTTTTGGAATCCCTAGAATCATTGGTAGATGTCGTCGATGAGGTTGTCGTGGAAGTCGCGGACATCATCGAAGACTTTGCTGAAGAATGGCAAAATACCATTGGTGCAGAAATAGATAAATGCTTAGAGGATATCTTTGAACCAATTATTGAGATCTATTTAGAGTTAGAGTATGACGAGATAGATATGACGACGGATTCGGACATGGGCTTTACCTATCCCGGAGATCCGACGCCGGAACGACATCCTGCTTGTATTGGTTGTCGTCATTACCATGGTCAAGTCTATGGCGGAAATTTATTAGTCTGTGGAATGCATCCCTATGGTTGGGATGGTGAGAATTGCCCAGACTGGGAATCAAATCCTTCAAGCTATGATGACTTTAACCCGTTTTAGCGATTCCGGTGATAGGTTTCCCACGTCTGACCTCTCTGGAAAACGTAGGTAATTGTACTAGGTTATAGGTAAAAAACAAAAAACAAATCATCCTCTTCGCTGCTTATGACTTATCCCCCAACCCAGAACTCTGTTGTCTCAGATGCACAACCGATGAAATATGGCGAACGTGCCATTGCTGAAGGACAGCTAATCACGTTCCCTAATCCTCGGATTGGGCGTCGCTACAACATTGATATCATGTTGCCAGAGTTTACCTGTAAATGCCCATTTTCTGGCTATCCCGACTTTGCCACTATCCATATCCGCTACATTCCCAATGATCGGGTGGTAGAACTCAAAGCGATTAAACTGTATATCAATAGTTTCCGCGATCGCTATATCTCTCACGAAGAATCCGTTAATCAGATTTTGGATGACTTTGTAGAAGCCTGTGATCCTTTAGAAGTCACTATCAAAGGCGATTTTGCCCCACGAGGGAATGTACACACCGTCATCGAAGTCCAACACCAGAAAGAGGAGAAGCAGAAGAAGAAGAAGAAGAAGAAGGGGAAGAAGGGGAAGAATTAGATCCTTGACTTCTTGAAGAATATAAAAGCATCAATTACGATTTTCCGGATTCGTTGGTTCTCCTGATAACTCTGGTGAGGCTGAAGGAGGTGGAACCAACTCTGGAGTCAGTGGAGAGGGTGAGGCGGGTGAGACAGGAGATACAGAAGGCGTGCGGAATGCCCACCAAATTGCTAGGATAGCCGCGATCGCACTTAAGGCGGCTCCTATCTTAATTAAGGTGTATCGAGTCTGGGGTTGAGTCTGATCATCATTATGAATCATGAGTTTAGGATTTGAGTCTCTTACCTACCCAAACTAAACCAACCGACTCAGCCAATGAAACTGCCTACAGATCCATTTAACGGGAAATGGGAATTTCTGCACCGTTTTTCAATTCCAGGGTTTCTGCGGGCAATACTGGCGATTCACAATGCAAGGAATTTACCCGCTTAGGTGTCAGAGTTGACGCTAAAACTTGGGCGGTAACTTGAGCAACATCCTGTTGAACACAATAGATGAGTCGTTCGCGCAGATCAGGCATAACCGCTAATGCTCTTGTCCAATCTGGAATCTGAGCGCCTACTGGATCATTAAAATACTGTTCACCTGCGTGCGAAATAACCTGTTCAAAACATTCGATCGCAATCTCTTCTTGGTGGCGATCATAGGACAAATCATTGAAGCGAGCATCGATAAAATACTTACGAGTGAAGCTTTGAGCTTCCCGGCGGAATTTGACGCGCAGCGCATGGATATGCTCCCTGGTAATCACCACCTGTTCCGTTTCGGTTAAGGTTCGCAGGATGGAACGGAAAATATCGCGACACATTTTTTGCAACCCCGAATTCACATCTTCACCCAAGGGTTGATGTTTGTGGTCAAAAATACCTAAATCAATTTGAGCAATGCGTTTAGATGGCATACTGCGATAGACTTCGGCAAGTAAGCCAATTTCTAAACCCCAATTTGCCGGAATGCGCGTGTGTAGGGCTAAATCGCTAGTCAAGGCAAATTCACCAGCTAGGGGGTAACGATAAGCACTCAGGTAGCGTAAGTAGTTCTTTTCACCGAACACCTCCTTTAACACATTAAGTAACGGCGCAATAAACAAACGCACCACTCGCCCATGAAAACTCTGGGGATAATTGCTTAAACGGGTATAGTAGGCTTTATTAAAGTCAATGCCGAATTCCTTATCTAGCAGGGGATACAGCAGTTTGAGTGGATAGGAGCAGTCATAGGTAATAATATCAGCATCATGGAGTGCGATCGCATCAGCACTCAGAGAGGCGACGCCTAAGCCTAACCAAACCGCTAACCCCTTACCCTTATACTTCAGTAAATCCAGCCCCCTCTCCTGCACATCGGCTAGAAGCTGAGTAACTCGTGGACCATTTTCCCAAATAATTAGCGTAGTTTGCGGTAGGGTTTGAAAAAATTGTAAGGTTTTGGCATAATCAGTCACCGTTGGCGCATTCACACAAACGATAACCGTCTTGACAAACTCACAAGTAGCCAGATGATCGCGAATTTTAGTTAACGCGGGTCGTTTGAGTTCCTCGTAAAGCGCTGGAATTAAAACCGCCGTGGGAGATTCTTCACTGAAGCGGGTCAATCGGGTTACAAGCGCATCCAGATTACAGCCAAAGTCATGAATCGTTGTGATTAATTCTTGCTTATAGTCCATCAGACTGATGACACCTCTGCACAACCGTTTGATTATTCAATTAATCTGAAAATTATGCTGTGATAATCTATACAAATTGGAAACAGGGAACAGGGTTCGTAGGTTCGTAGTAGGCACTTTAGTTCCATAAACCTGAGGGGGTGACAAGGGACTTGAAGGTACTACTGGGTGTCGGGTGTCGGGTGTCGGGTGTCGGGTGTCGGGTGTCGGGAAAAATTGAACTTTACTCAGTCTGATATCCTCCCGACAAACTATTTCCCAATGATCTGTTTGAATGTTATGTCGCCGTCAAGCCAACTGGTCAACTCTTTTGAGTCACGCATCAAGCCGCTACTAGAAGTCATCTATCCAGAGACTGATATCGAGCAACTAGCGGCTCACTTATTACAATTGTTGCACCCCCACTGTTGCGATTCAGGAGCGGAAAATCCCAATAAGTGGAATGAACAGCAGATACTACTGATTACTTATGGCGACAGTATCTATCGTCAGGGTGATCAAAAACCATTGGTGAGACTGAAACAGTTTCTCGAACACTATCTTCAGGATACAATAACTGGCGTTCATATTTTACCCGTTTGTCCCTACAGTTCCGATGATGGATTTGCCATCATTGATTATCTGCAAGTTAATCCAGAATTGGGTTCCTGGGAAGATATTCAAACCATTGCCCAACCCTTTGATTTGATGCTGGATTTAGTCCTGAACCATGTTTCCAGTAAAAGTGCCTGGTTTGAACAGTTTAAACAGGGACTTAAACCGGGGTGTAATTATTTTATTGACGTTGACCCAACGACTGATTTATCGCAAGTAGTGCGTCCCCGAAGTAGCCCGTTATTAGTCAAAGTGGATGCCGTAAACGGCGAAAAGCATGTATGGACGACGTTTAGCGACGACCAAATTGATGTCAATTTTGCCAATCCTGATCTGTTGGTGGAGTATGTCAAGATTCTGTTATTTTATGTTGTCAATATTGGCGCTAAATATATCCGACTGGATGCCGTGGGATATTTGTGGAAGCGCATCGGGTCATCCTGCATTCATTTACCCGAAACTCACGCCCTGATCCGACTACTGCGAGAACTGTTACAACTCGTTGATCCAGCGGTGGTAATTATTACGGAAACCAATGTGCCGAACCGAGAAAACTTAAGTTATTTTGGTAACGGAAATGAAGCGCATATTATTTACAATTTTAGTTTACCGCCGCTGTTGCTGAATGCTTTACTTCAGGGAAAATCCGATCATCTAAAAACCTGGATGATGAGTATGCCTCCTGCACCAATGGGTTGTGCCTATTTGAATTTTACCGCATCTCATGATGGCATTGGTTTGCGTCCGGCGGAGGGCTTGCTGTCGGATATCGAATATGAGACGTTACTCCAATGTGTTACTCAATTTGGCGGAGAAATTAGCTATCGCCGTCAACCCGATGGGACGGAAACTCCTTATGAAATTAATATTGCTTTATTTGATGCCCTGAAAGGAACCGTAAAGGGAGAAGATCACTGGCAAATTCAGCGTTTTATCTGCTCACAAACGATTATGATGTCCTTAGAAGGAATTCCCGCATTTTACCTTCACAGTCTGCTAGGGACGGGTAGCGATCGCGCTCTGATGCAGCAGACGGGTAGAAAGCGCTCAATTAACCGCCATCGCTGGGATATGGCGGAACTTGAGGGGGAGTTAGAACAGGTAAACTCACCTCACGCGATCGTGTTTCGCGAATTGTCTCGATTGATTCAAATTCGTCGCCGTCAGCAGGCATTTCATCCCAATGCAACGCAATATACACTACATCCCTCAAATCAGGCACTGTTGGTATTTTGGCGACAGAGTATGAAGCGAGATCAGAGTATTTTCTCGATCCATAATTTGAGCGATAAGCCCCAAACATTACCGTTATTGGAATTAAATTTAATTGCCACGGATGAGTGGTGTGACTTGATTAGTGGAAAAATTATTCCCGATATCCATAATACGTTTACGCTACAGCCTTACCAATCAGCGTGGATTACCAATACGTTTGGCAGCGATAGTTAATTGAGAATCGAAGGCATAAGTGAGGTACTCCAGATCCCCGACTTTAGAATTGTCTCCACCTACTTACCACACACCCTCATCATTTTGGTATATAGAGCCGAGGTTTAAATTTCATCCCGACGATAGATATAATTTTGCCTGCCAATCGGTAATCTTTGTACATTCCCAAAGAGAAGAGTTGAGGGCAAAGTATTGTTATGTCTCAAGCAAGTAATAAAAGTACATGGATCGACAAATTGGCTAGATTGGGGTATACCGCCAAAGGGATTGTGTATGCAACTGTCGGCTTATTAGCCGTACAAACCGCATTAGGCAACGGTGGGAAAACCACAGATACCAAAGGTGCTTTAGGCACAATTGCAGCCCAGCCCTTTGGTCAGTTCATGTTAGCGGTAGTCGCCTTGGGTTTGATTGGATACGTGGTTTGGCGTTTCATCCAAGCGATTCAAGACCCTGATCATACAGGCAAAAGTAATGATGCTGACGATATTGTCAGACGTATTGGTTACGGAATTAGTGGTTTGATTTATGCCAGTTTAGCCTTCAGTGCGATTCAAATCATTGTGAGTGCGACTCAGAGTGCTAGCGATGGAAGTAAAAAGCAAACGTGGACAGCCCGCCTGCTTGCCCAACCCTTTGGTCAGTGGTTAGTGGGTATAATTGGGGCAATTATTATTGGTTATGGCTTTTACCAATTTTATAAAGCTTACAAAGCTAAATTCCGCAAAAAGCTGAAGTTGTACGAGATGAGTGATACTGAGGAAACTTGGGCAACTCGTGTGGGACGATTGGGTTTAGCGGCGCGGGGTGTAGTCTTTGTGATGATTGGTTTCTTTGCGATTCAGGCAGGTCGTCAGTATGATTCGAGTGAAGTCAGAGGACTCGATGGGGCGTTAGACACACTGACTCGACAACCTTATGGAGCTTGGTTATTGGGAATTGTTGCCATTGGTTTAATTGCCTACGGAATTCACATGTTTGTCCAGGCAGAATATCGGCGGATTCGGGCGTAAACTCAATAGTATTTTAGAGTTAAGATTGTCGAAGTCATCGATGAAAATATTTTCAGGTAAGATATTTGCTAAGTAGGTTGGTGTAAATAAACTCAACCCTATTTAGTTATGTTAACAAGCCTTAAATCCTGACAAATGACAAATGACGAATGACGATGCCCACCGTTAACTTTAATTGTCCCCACCTACTTATCTGTGATTGCTTGTTTTTTTAGAGAACCATTGTCATGTACTTGATTGTCTTAGGCGCAGGACCGGAGGGGGCTAGCTTAATTGAGTTAGCCCTTAAAGATGGTCATGAGGTTGCCCTGATTGAAGAAGATGTAGAACGAGCTAGAAAGGTTCTCAAAAGCCACGATATTAATGTATTTCAAGGGGATATTGCCAAGGGTAATCTCCTGGAAGAAGCCAGCGCTGATCGGGCTGATGCCCTGATCGCCGCAACGAGTGATGATTCAGCTAATCTGATGGCGATGTTTCTGGGCAAAGAGTACGAAATCAAGACGCTGATTAGCATGGTCAATAATTCAAATCATCAGTCTCTTTTTGAACGTTTGGGAGTACAGGTTCTCACTAATCCAGAAATGATTATTGCCAAGTCTCTCTATGGGATGATGGAAGATTCTGACAATGAATAAAAGTTAAACCATGGGGAAGTTTCAGACTGATCCGTTAGACCGATATGGTAAAAAATTCCAATTAGCCCCACTCCGCAACTCAAACCTTAGTCGGGGCGGGTTGAGTCAAATTTGGGTGAGGTAAGAAACGATAATAGTGAAACCCACATCTACACAAAATCATACCCTTGAGCCTAGGGTTTGGTCAAAACTTAAACCTATTTTCAAATTATAGTGAATCGACATATCAAAACAATCTTACGTGACCTGGGTTTATTTCTTTATGTTCCAGGAGCTATGGCATTAGTGTCTATACCTATCGCCATTTTGTTGGGTGAATATTATGCAATATTGCCCTTCTTCGGGACAGCATTAGCGTCATTAGCGGCAGGACAAGGGCTTTATCGTCTGTTTCGCCATGCAGAAGCCTCACGTCTACCTCATGCGTTGGTGGCTGTTGCCCTCAGTTGGGGGCTAATTCCCTTTTTTGGTGCGATCCCATTGGTCTTAATTGCGTCTCATTTAGCCAATGTTACTCTTCCTTCCATGACTATGCTTAATTTTCAGGAACCTTGGAATGCTTTATTTGAAGCGTTTTCCGGGTTTACGAGTACAGGACTAAGCATGGCGCTGCGCTCAAGTGATTTGCCGCGTAGTATCCAGTGGTGGCGTTCCTTTATGGAATGGATTGGTGGCGTGGGTGTGATTGTGCTGATGGTTTCAGTCTTAGAACCCAGTACTGATGCTTATCAACTTTACTATGCTGAAGGACGCCAGAAGCGAATTGGTTTAACGATTACAGAAACAGTACGTCAAATTTGGTGGATTTATCTTCTCTACACGGTGGTAAGTGTCGTCTGGTTGCGCTTAGTCGGAATGCCATGGTGGGATGCGCTGAATCATGGCATGACTGGAATTTCAACGGGGGGGTTTGCCATAACTGATAATAGTATTGGTTCCTATAGTCCCCAAATCCAGTTAGCCGTCATCCCGATTATGATTGCGGGGGCGATTAGTTTTCCCATTCACTATCAATTGCTTCGCCAGCGAAAGCTATCAGCATTATGGCAGGATACTCAACATCGGGCGCTGTGGATATTGCTAGCTGGGGGTGTCGTGATCCTGGTTCTCGAAGACTATTGGTTTAGAGGTCAAATTCGGTGGATTGATAGTATATTCCAGTGGGCTTCAGCCTTCGGAACTTGTGGTTTTAGTACGACAAACTTGCGATTGTGGAGTCCCACCACTAAACTCTTATTAACCTTTGGCATGATTTGCGGTGGCGCTTCCGGTTCTACAGTGGGTGGGTTGAAACTGACTCGTGTCGTATCCCTGTTCAAAGGGATTCTGTGGCGCTTTCAACGCATTACACTAAAACCCCATCAGATGATGCGCTATAAACTAGATGGCAAAGTCATTAAGGAAAATGAAGCGAATCGTCGGATTGAGTCGGCGGCTGTTCTGGCAATACTTTGGGTCAGTTCAATTGCCCTGGGTGTTGTGGTTTTACTTCATATCGTCACACCCCAATATAATTTAAGTGACATTATCTTTGAAGCCGCCTCTGCCCTGGGAAGTGTCGGTTTGTCTACAGGCATTACCCATCCTAATTTACCGTGGCTAGGTAAGTTGACGTTGATTTTATTCATGTGGATGGGACGCTTGGAGATTATTCCCGTACTGCTTTTGCTATCTTGGCCCCTAGGTGGCGTAGGCAAGATGATTGGCAGGAAAATCCGTCGGATGTAACCAGACTTACGCAAGTATACAATCGTAGGGGCAATTCGTAAATTGCCCCTACAGGTAGCTTTATGTAGCTTTATATGGAAATTTAAACAGACAGATCAGTCAATTTTTTTCTTGACATCCTCTTTTACATTTTCCACCGAATGTCGTACTTGAGCTTCAGTTTGTTTAGCTTTACCTTCTGCCTTGTCTTCTGGATCGCCCGTAATTTCTCCGATGGCTTCCTGGGCTTTCCCTTCAATATTCTTAGCTGTGGCTTTCATTCGATCTTCAGTACTCATAGTGATATATTTAATTAACTTCTACACCATAAATTATATCGAATCCGGTATACTTATACGTCTAGCGGAAGACGTACTCCTTTAGAAATAGGCATTATTATAGATAGCGATAGTTTAGGCTAGCTATTATAATAAAATAAACCACCAGCTTAACCCTAAACAGCGGCATTATTTTTTTACATTGCCCTAGCCTAATCAAAACTCTTAAGACAGTAATTAATAGTCATGACTCGTTCAGCGTGCCTGATTTTTAATCCTGTTGCGGGTCAAAGTGACCCCGACAAAGATTTAAATAAAATCGTTAATATTTTGGAGCCAGAAATTGAACTCGATGTTCAATGCACCACGCCAGAAAAGGATGCGGCTCAACTGACGAAAACTGCCGTTGAGCGAGGTATTCAGACTATCATTGCGTCTGGAGGAGATGGGACGCTGTCGGCGGCGGCTGGCGCACTGGTGAAAACAGGTATTCCTTTGGGTATTATTCCCCGGGGAACGGCTAACGCTATTGCCTCCGCTTTGGGAATTCATGACACGATTAAAGCAGCGTGTCAAACGATTTTAGACGGAAAAACTAAGAAAATTGATGTGGGTCGATGTAATGGCAAGCCGATGGTACTGCTAGCCGGAATTGGCTTTGAAGCTAAAACCGTTGAAGAGGCAGATCGAGAGCTAAAAAATAATTTTGGTATGCTGGCTTATGTCGTATCAGGACTACAAAAGCTCGGTGAATTGGAACCCTTTGAGGCAAAGATTGAGACCGACGAGAATACTGTTACCATTAGCGCAACGGCAGTAACGGTAGCTAATGCCGCACCGCCGACATCAATTTTGGCTCAAGGACCGGCTGGTATTGTTTATGATGATGGACTTCTGGATTTAACCGTCGTCACTCCCAAAGATCAAACTAATGCAATTGTCGCCTCTTATGAACTTTTACAATCGGCGATTTTTGGGGAAAGTGCAGACCATGAGGATGTTAAGTATATCCGAACTCGCTACGTTAAAGTGACCACAAAACCTGCCCAAAAAATTGTCTTGGATGGAGAAATTATTGGCGAAACTCCAATTCATGTGGAATGTATTCCTGGAGGCTTAACCGTCTTCGTGCCGATGCAGCAATACTAAAAAAGAGACGTGCCACGGCACGTCTCTACAAAGGGGCGGTATTAAGCGTATTTTTCTTCATGTTTGACAATAACCCAAACCGCGTGAATGGAACCCGGAAGCAAACCCAGTAAAGTTAACAAAATGTTAATTAAAAAGGCTGAACTAATTCCTGTGGTCAGAAAAACGCCCACAGGTGGGAGCAGGATTCCCAAAACTATTCGGAGTAATTTCATAAGGATTAATAAATTCAGTTTGTCGGTTACTCTATAAAGATTAACGGCTAAACTCGGTTGTTAACCTCCATCTGGAGAATGATGTTGTCGTAATTGTGGCGTGGGCAAGGTGAATCAACTCCTTTGTATCACTTGGGTAGGTTGGGTTGAACGACATGAAACCCAACATGACTAAAGCTAGCTTGTGTGGAGTCCGTCCCTCGACCCAACCTACCTCAATTGATCCAGCTAATCTAACAGATGGCAAAATCTATCTCTGTAGAGATGACAATCAGACCCATAGAGATGGATAGTAAGAGTAATATCGTTTTTTCAGATATTTGAACATTACAAGTGAGGAAAAATTTATGAAGGCATTCTTTTTGACCTTGTTAGCTACAGCCTTGAGTTTATTGGTTGTTGATCTAATTGTTCCAGGTGTTGACCTAGCCACGTTTATAGCGGCTTTATTAGGGGCTGCATCCATTGGCGTGGTGAACTCATTTATTAAGCCAATTCTGTCTGTGCTATCTCTCCCATTGAATATCGTGACACTCGGATTATTTTCTTTGGTGGTCAATGGATTGTGTTTTTGGTTAGCTGCTGTAGCTGTACCTGGATTTGCCGTTCAGGGCTTACCCGCCTTTATTTTAGGTCCGATTGTCCTATCTCTGGTTAATACCTTCTTGAGTAACTACTTTGCTCAACGAGAACCTGAACTTGAGATGGAATAAGGACAGCGCTGTATTGCTGGAAATCGCTAGGATTGTCAGAGTACCTCTTTGAGAGGATGATAGGTTAGCGCTATATTTAAGGGCAATACGGTTGTGATAGAATAACTCATTCCCACTTGATCTCAAGCTGTGAGTATAAATACACAGAGATTGACTCACGTCTACAAGCGTGAAAACTAGGATTCGGTTAAGCGAACTAGACACAACGTCTTCTTTTATCCTAAATTGGGGATGGGTGTTCACCCTTATTTATCAATAATGTATTTTAAATCGGTTTTGACGATAACCTGTGGAGGAAAGCTATGACAGTCGTAGAACGAGTACAGGAGATGTTTGACTATCTGTGGGGAGGCGTCAAGCGAATTTTCGGCGCTAATGATGATGAATATCCAGAGACAGGTGTTCAACCCTTTGAGGGCGATCGCCCCAAGGAACGGCAATAAATTAGGTGTGATTTAGCCATCCTATTTAAGTTGGGAAATGCTAGATGCTCAGATCCCTTGCTCAGATCCCCGACTTCTTCAAGAAGTCGGGGATCTTGTCCTCATTCGGTTATCGGTGAGCTAGGGCGGGTTTTGTTGTTCCGTTAGTGGTGGGGAGGACGGGTTTTGTTGTTCCTTTATCGGTGAGGAGGGCGGGTTTTGTTGTTCCTTTATCGGTGAATATCTGAATTTAGTCCCTAAACCTGCCCCTACAATTGTGTCAAACCTAGCCCCTATCGTGTCTAAAGGGAAACCAGACAATGGATTTACCCTAACTTTAGTTACTGAACTGACGCTCTAGACAGCCTACCCAAAATTTCACTTTTTAATACATCCTGCTGTTGATTGCTTTGAACAATCACAGCGACTTGATTATTGAATATCTCCATATATCGGCGATCGCGTTCATTAAAACTTGTCTTGAAATAATCAGGAACATCAAGAGAATCAGCAGGATTATCCTCCGAAACAGTTCCCGGTTTGCGCTTGTTGAGTAACTGCGTCACCCCCAATAACTCCCCATCGCGACTTAAAACAGGCATACAGAGTAAACTATAGGTACGATATCCGGTTGCTAGATCCATTTGTTTGGCGTGTAATGCGCCATCATGGTCATACAAGTCATAGGGAATCATCATTAGCTTACTAGATGCTGCCACTTGACCCGCAAACCCCATACCAATTTCACAGCGAATTTCGCCAACACCAGGAAGTTCAGTCCATAAATCACCCCGTTGGCGATCAACTAGCCACAGGATACTGCGATCAGCATTGGTCAACGTTTGCGCCGCATCCATGACTTTTTGCAGAATTTCCTGAGATGTCCAATTCCCTTGACTAATCGAACTAATCGCTAACCATAACGCATCGATCGCTTGTCGCCCCTGAATAATCCGCATTTCTCGATAAAAGGATTGTACACCTTCAAGAATCGGCAGAATTGAAGGGACAGATTGAGCCAGTTGCTTTTCATCGTCTTTCCTAAACCCTTGAGGGTCAATGCGTTCAGATAATGGTGCGCCGCGATCGCTAGTAGGTTTGAGTTTGTTAATTAATTCAATCAGTGCTACCACAGTCTGCTGCGAATTGACGATAGGATAGACTAAATGACTGTGAATCAGATAATCCTTAAACTGAGGGGTAGCGGTTTGAATTAACGTCGAGAGGCTAGGATGCGTCTGACTAATTCGATGTCGCATTGGTTTAGAGATAGAGGCTAACTCGCTTCCATCAGCAGCAAGCTGAACTTCTCTTAATTTCCCCGTTTCATTGTCAAGAATTAATGACCAAAACGCTTGGTTTTCGCTATTCAAGACAAAAATCGTCGTCTGTTCAGTATCCAGTGTCTTGGTCACTGATTTGGCAATAAAACTTAGCATGTTATGCATCACCTCATCGCTATGGTTGCCCACGGCTTGATTAAGCATCACCAGGGTATTGTGAACCCCTTCTTTGGGTTGAATTTGGGTAAACTGCTTTAAGGTTTCATGAGTCTTTGCATATTGCAAAATCACACCCACTCGCTCATTAAACACTTGCATGGACTGACAGTCATGCTCATCAAAACTGGCTTGAAATTGTTCAGGCGGTTGGGGCCAATGTTCAGGTTTATAGGACGGGAAATTTCCGGGTTTACGTTTATTAACCAATTGCGTCACGCCAATTAATTCACCATCGGCGTTAAAGACAGGCATACAGAGCAAACTACAGGTGCGATAACCTGTGGTGTGGTCAAATTTTCGAGAATTGGTTGCATCAGGATGATCGTAGAGGTCAAAGGGAATATTCAGGGGTTGAGCTGTTTTAGCCACCTTACCCACAAATCCCACACCGACAGGGACTCGCATTTGGGTTAAGGAACCATCAGCTTGGAGAATTTTCGTCCACAAATCATGGCGCTCGCGATCCAAAAGCCATAAGGTACTGCGGTCAGCATTCATCAGTTTCTTCGCCGCATCCATGACTCGTGGCAGGATTTCTTGAATGTCTAAACTACTTTTATCTAGAGAACGAGTGGCTTCGGCTAAAGCAGCGGTTGCTCGCAGTTTCTTTGTGGCACGATAACAGGATTGGCAGCTTTCCAGAATTCGGCGAATTGCCGGAACAAATTCGGCTAGTTGCTTTTGATCCCGTTGACTAAAGCCGTGGCGATTGATTAACCAATGTCCTTGATTATCGGAGTTTTTGGGTCGCTTTAATTTGTTGAGTAATTGAATGACAGCAATAACTTGCTGATTTTCATGGCTAATTGGTAAAGCCAAGACATTATAGGTATAGTAATTGTATTTTTCGTCATATTCTTGAACCAATTCAGACCGCGCATCTTGGTAAACATTCGAGCGAATATTAATGGGTTTTCGAGTTTTTGCCACTTGACCCGCAATTCCTTCCCCTAATCGTACCTGAATATCCAGAAATTCACTCCCTTCATTTTCAGCCACGACTGACCAAAGTTCAGTTTTGTCTTCATTGAGTAAAAAGATAGTCGCGCGATCGGCGCTGAGTAAATCACCAATGCGTAAGGTTACGTCTCGCAACACCTCATACAGCGCCTGCGCCGAATCTCTACCATCAGCAACACAAGCTAGTTGAGAGACTAACAGTTTTCGCTCCAGTTCAGCGAGGGTTTTCTGAAATTGTGAATGCTGAGGTTCAGGTTCTAATGCTGCTAGATGTTTTTTGACCCAACTGGCGTTAAAAACTGACCGATAAATGCGATTGTGAACCTTTAAAATACTCCCTTGTTTGACCACTAATCCCGACAATCGCAGTTCCATTTGTTCGGGACTATCATCATCAATAATTTCTCCGTATTGATTCGGGGAAGTGCCAAAGTCTGATATCCCATTAATGGCATAGGAATGAGACGAAGATAGGATTTTTTGGTAAAGTTTTAACAGGGAACGACTGCGTTGTTCATTTCGGAGTAAGCGATCGCGAATGGTGCGTAAATGTTCGGGTTCATCGTGGCTTTCCCAGTTTTCCAAAATGCGCGATCGCACCAGTTGCTCAACCCAGTGAGATTCTTGTCCCAAGGGCGGTGCATCCTCGGCTTCGACGATTAGCTTGCAGAGTTTCTGGGTGAGGAATGGCTGTCCCTGTGTCCAACTGAGTACCGCTTTCATCAGTTCCTGGGAATTGGCGGATTTGACGGTTAACCCTTTAGTAATCGGTTCCGCTTCGTTTAAACGGAAACCCGTCAATTCAATTGCTTCTCCACAGTTGAACGGAAGGCTATAGGCTTGGGAACGAATTAAATCCGTTGGCGACGCCACGCCTAAAATCGCAAATGTGAGGCGGTTATATTCTGGTTGATCGGCGCGATTATTATGACAAGCGCGAATTAAACCAAAAAAGTCATTCACGGAAAAAGGCAAGCGCAGAACACTATCGACTTCATCAACAAAGATAATTAATTTTTTTGCCAAAAGCGATTCATGTTTGAGAAGAACCTCTTTAATAAATCGCACTAATCCCTGGGTACTGGACAGGGTTTCATATTTGCACCACCAGCTATCAAAATCGCCAATTTTCTCCAGGAGATGAAAACTATCAGCTAGGGTATAGGTAATACTGCCGTAAAATTCACTCGGCGTAATATCGGGACTAATAATTTCAGTTAAATCAATTGCCGCACAAGCAATTCCTTCCGACTGGAGTCGCGTCATGGTTTGCACGCGCAAGCTTGATTTGCCCATCTGTCGGGAATTCAGGACATAACAAAAGAGTCCCGCTTTTAAGGCTGTATAGAGAGCGCGATCGGCTTTTCGCCAAACATAGGTGGGAGCATCAGCTGGGAGACTCCCACCGACTTTATATTCGTACATGGTCTACTGAATAAGTCTTGTTGTGGGGGTAGGATGCAGGGGAAGCATGTTCCAGACGTAGCCTGCTACGTCTGGAAGCAGGGGAAGCAAACTGCGAGTATTCTTTGGTAAATCCTCGATAAATCCATAATAACTTTGTTGAAGCATGGTTTTCCAAGTGATTTGTTTGTCTCGGCATCCTGCTCCTGTACCCAATAAAGACAGTACAATCGTTTTATATCCCTAGTGATTGGCTGTTAATAGTTTTGAGGGCTTCAGGATGAGTCACTAAATAATCCTTGAGCCAGTCATAACCTCTGGCTAACAATTCCTCTAATCCTTCAACCCGCCACAGGCGAACGATGCCATCATATCCAGCCGTAGCAATACGTTTTCCACTTTCACAAAAACTCACAGTTCTGATTGCTCCTTGATGATCCTGAAATTCGGCTAGTAATTGTCCGGAAATTGTCCAAAGTTTTGCTTTGCCGTCTGCACCTGCTGTGGCAATAATCTGCCCGTCAGGACTACAACTGATACTGGTAGCTTCTCCCTGATGTGCCTTCCATTCCCCTAAATTATCTCCGGATAAATCCCACCAACAAACAGTACCATCTATTCCTGCGGTAGCGATGCGTTGACCATCTGGGTGAAAACTTATACTCTTGAGTTCACCGCGATTCGTGTTCCATTGAGTTAGCACATTTCCACTCACATCCCAGAGACTGATAATACCATCGGTTCCGATTGTAGCAATGCATTTTGTGGGTAAGCTTTGCCAACCCGGGCTACAAGTAACACTGTTGATTCTAGCAGAATCTTGAAACTCATAACAGAAAATGACGTTATAATCAACACCCTCTAGGTTTTTGATCTGCCACTGTGCATTATCAGGATTTGAAGATAAAATAGAATTGAACAACTGGGTATTAATTGGCTGCGATATAACTCGCCACAGTCGCACCTTCCCATCGGCTCCGGCGGCGACAAGATAGTGCATTCCTGGGCTAAAACTGGCATGTCTAATCCAACCTCGAGGGTTATCAAGTTGAGCCAATTGTTGTCCGGCTAAATTCCAGAGGCTGATGTTGCCGTTTTCTCCGGCTGTTAAAAGATGGGCTTGGCTGGGTGCAAAAGTAACAACATAGATTTTACTTTGATGCGTATTCCATCGCGCCAAAAATTTGGCGGAAATATCCCAGAGTTGAACTTCACCATGTACACTTGTGGTGGCTAAACGTTGACTATCTGGACTAAAACATAGACCGACAACTGTACCCACATTCTCATTTAATTGAGCAAATAATTGTCCAGATAAATTCCACACTCTACCCATACCACCTGACACCGTAGCCAAATGTTGACCATCTGGACTAAAACAGATACTTTTCACTGAGTTTTGATGGCGATTTAGGAAAACTATATGCTGCTCATAATTTTGATTATTCTTGAGGAGAGTCACCTGCAGTTTCGACAAATTCCAGATTTGTACTGTGCCATCCTGATGTGCCGTAGCCATAAATTTTCCATCAGGATTAAAGCTTATACTTAAAATCGGACTTCGAGGACTTTTAAAGTGATAAATTTGCTCTCCTGATAACTTCAAAAGGATTACACAGCCACCCCATTTGCAGGTTCCAACTGTGGCAATATGCTGTCCGTTGGGGCTAAAACGTGCTGCCCAAATTGTGCCGTCATGATTTTTAAATTGATCCAGTTGTTCTCCGGATAAATTCCACAGCTTTGCTGTGCCATCTCGTCCGACGGTGATGAGTTGCGACTTTATAGCTGTGGTTTCAACCGCCCAGTTAACGGTAAGAGATTGGTTAAGGTTGGGAAGGCTGGGGAATGGGGCGCAAATTCATACAGGGCTTGGGTTTGCGGCTAGTTCAAGGATGGAGTAAATGCTTGCAAAATCGATTGGCAGCCATTATGATTTAAGGGTTCTGCGCGATCGCCGTGTGATTACCTTTGATGCTGTAACAGCATCGTTATTATGGTTAATTAACCGGACTTTATATGACAGATGAGGGCGAGTCGATAAAATTAATCGGCTTCCTCATTTAAGCTAATCCAGCGACTCGCCCCTACACCCCACATTCTACATTCTACAAGGTATAATTATTTCGAGCATTTTTTCAAGAACTGCTTAATATTCAACATGTCCGCCTCTTCTAGCTCATAAACAGCCACGACAACTTCACTGATACTCTGATTCTTTGTCGATAAATCCTGAATTGTTTGTAGTAAAATAACCTCCCAAGCAACTTGTTTGGAACACCCACCCGTGCCCGTACCCAGTAAAGGGAAGGCAATACTTTTAAATCCATACTGATTCGCTTGATTCAGACAAGTATGCACCACTTGCCGCAGGATAGTGCTAGAGGGCAATATCTCATTGTGCCAATCGATAACAGCAGCATGAAATATTTTCTTTGCCTGAAGCTTCCCGGCTGTCGTGATCGCAATAGTTCCCAACGGACAAGGACTTAATTTTTGGGCTTCATGGTAAATTTCATTGCCACCTACCTGACTAATGCGCCAAGATAAAGCTCCGTTCATTTTCAAGTTAGTATCATCAGAACTAACCATAACATCAGTGACAAGATTCGTCATATCTCCGTGATAGACTCGCACGAATGTATGATTAACAGTAAACTCACCCAAAAATTTGGCTTGTGGACTATCAGAAATTTGAGTAACTAACCGTTGTGGCGTTTTTTCAGTTTGATTCAATTCGACTGCACTTGAATCAACTCGGTTTTGCCAGGCTTCTAGCTGTCTAAGGGCTTCAGGATAAGTAACCCAGTAATCCTCAAGCCAATCACACCCTCTGGCTAACAATTCCTCTAATCCTTCCACCCGCCATAACTGAACTGTACCATCATCGCCAGCCGTAGCAATACCTTTTCCACTTCCGCAAAAACTTACCGTTCTGATTGCGCCTTGATGACCCTTAAATTCGGCTAAACGTTGTCCGTAAATTGTCCACAGTTTAGCAATACCCTCTCTTCCGGCTGTGGCAATAATTTGTCCGTCAGGACTACAACTGATACTGGTAACTTCTCCCTGATGCGCCTTCCATTCTCCTAACTGACGTCCCGATAAATCCCAAAAACACACAGTACCATCGACTCCGGCTGTGACAATTCGTTGACCATCAGGGTGAAAGCTTATACTCTTAAGTTCACCGTGATTCGTATTCCATTGAGTTAGCACATTTCCGCTCAAACCCCAAATACACACCATACCGTCTGCCGCGGCGGTAGCAATGCGTTCTGTCTTAGCGCTTTGCCAATCAGGACTGCAACTTACACCATTAACCCAATTTGAATACTGAAACTCGTACCAGAAGGTAGTTTGATAGTCACAGTGACCAAGTTCTTCATCAGCTAGATTTTTAATTTGCCACCGCAGGGCATTGCCATCGGATAAAGAGAGAATAGATTTCTGGTCAGAGTTTGATAGCTGCCATGTAACTCGCCACAATCGTACCTTACCATCCGCTCCTGCTGTGACAATATAATGCATTCCTGGGCTAAAACTGGCATTTCTTATCCAAGCTTGAGGATCATCTAATTGAGCCAACTGCTTCCCTTTAAGGTTCCAAAGACCAATTTTACAGTTAGATGCCACCGTAAAAATATGCTTTTGGCTAGGGGTAAAACGGACAAGATAGACTGTCCCGTGTCCGGTATTCCATCCAGTTAGATGCTTTGCAGATAAATCCCAGAATCGCAGATTACCATCTACACCAGCCGTCGCTAAACGCTGACTATCTGGACTAAAACTTAAACCTAAGACTGCACCCACATTCTCATTTAATTGAGCCAGTAATTTTCCGGATAAATTCCACACTCTAGCGATTCCACCGGACACCGTAGCCAAACGTTGACCATCCGGGCTAAAACAAATACTTCTGACTGATTTTTGATGGCGATTGAGGAGAGTTATCTGTTGCCCATCATTTTGATTACGAGTGAGAATAGTTATCTGTTGTTTCGACAAATTCCAGAGTTGTACCGTGCCATCATGATGCGCCGTAGCCATAAACTTGCCATCGGGACTAAACTGTAGACTTAAAATTGGACGACTCGGACTCTTAACATAATTAATTGACTCTCCTGACCGATTCCAGAATATGACCAACCCATCCCATTTTGAGGTTCCAGCGGTGGCAATATACTGTCCATTGGCACTAAACTGTGCAGCCCAAATTGTACCGCCTCGACTTTTTAATTGAGCCAGTTGTTCCCCAGATAAGTTCCACAATTTTGCTGTACCATCTCGTCCAACGGTGAGAATTTGCGAGTCATCCGGACTGATACGCACTGTTGAAATAGAGCCTTGATGACCAGAAACTTGGGTAATTTGTTGACCGGAAATGTGCCAAACTTTGGCAAAACCATCTCGCCCTGCTGTAGCGATAAACTGACCATTGGCACTAAAACTAACATCATAAATAATACCCTGATGTCCTTGCCATTCCCTTAGCCGTTGTCCGAATCGATTCCAGAGTTTAACGGTACCATCTCCTCCAGCCGTCACCAGGCATTCACCATCGGGGCTAAAGCATACATCTTGAACCATACCCTGACCCGTGCTAAATCGGTTTCGTTCGTAGATATTTTGTAAAATTTTTTGTAAGGCAAATACAGCACTAAGGTAGGGGAAGTCAGATAATAGCCGAGAATTTGGTATTTTTCCTTTTAAGGTATACCCCGCTTGAAGGGCTAAGCTTAATGCCTCAATTTGTTTATATTTAAACTGCTGTAGAGCATCTTTAGCCATCTGCTCAATTTGCTCAAGTTCTGCCACAGACTTTGGCACTGTTGCTGGTGTTGTCTCTGGTACTATACCCGCTTCCGCGAAGAGTTCATCTAACCACTTTTGGTTAAAAACAGCCTGATAAATCCGGTTAGCAACCTTTAATTTACCCTGCTGTTTCACCACTAACCCAGACAGCCGTAATTCCATCTGTTCTGGGGTGTCCTTGGCTTTGACTTCTCCTTGGTGTAAAATCTGTTGATAGAGGAGCAGTAAGGGTTTCTGACGCTGACTCCACTTGATGCGATCGCGGATTGTTCTTAAATGCTCCGGTTCATCACCGACTTCCCAGTTTTCGATGATATTTTCCCGTACTAACGCCTCAATCCCGTTCGCGGATTTAAAAGTATCAGATTCTGACTCTTGTACAATTAATTTACACAGCTTTTGCGTCAAAAATGGCTGACCCCCTGTCCACTCCAGTACCTCGGCAATTACCTGCATAGGATGGCTGACAATTGGCTCTAATCCTTGCACCAATGGGTTAACTTCATCCAAGTGAAACCCGGTTAATTCGATAGCTGTGCCAATATTAAAGGGGGTACTTAGAGTTCGGTCGGCGATTAAATCAGATGGAGTAGCGACTCCCAACAGGCAAAAGGTGAGGCGTTGATAGTCGGGGTTATCCACCCGCTGGTTATAGCAAGCTCGTATAAAGGCAAAAAAGTCATCCCGGAAGGGGATTTTTATGATACTATCGATTTCATCGATAAAAATGACAATGTTTTGGGATAACTCGATTAACAGTACATCGTCGATAAATTCACTCAACCGTTGTACTGGGGATAAAACTTCGCGATCGCGCCACCAGTTGCTAAAGTTAATCTTCCTCGAAAGACGAAACCCGCGCAACAACTCAGACACCAATCCGCCATACCATTCTTCTGGCGTCACATGGCTACCAATGCGAGTCATATCAATCGCGGCACATTTTACACCTTGGGCTTTTAGCTTCTTCGTCATCTGCACCCGCAAGCTGGATTTACCCATTTGCCGGGAGTTGAGAACGTAGCAAAATTCTCCGTTAATTAATCCCTGATACAATTGAGCATCCGCCTGTCGCACCACATAGGTTGGATGTTGATACTCTAGACTTCCACCGACTTTGTAATAGTTTATATCTGGCATACCCTTGACGAATGACTTAACTTTTATTGTGCCCACCTACTTAACCTCGTCACTCTCTACACTCTCCAACTCTCCTACGTGCTTGAGGATGACTAGCCAGATAATCCTTCAGCCATTGACAACCTCGATAAAGGAGTTGATTTAATCCTTCTACCCGCCACAGTCTTGCCGTACAGTCATTTGAGCTAGTGGCAAGATACTGACCATCTGGACTAAAACTCACACTTGACACTCTGCCTTGATGTCCTTTATATTCGGCAATTGGATTTCCCGATAAGTCCCACAATCTGGCTGTGCCGTCACCTGAGCCAGTGGCAAGATACTGACCATCCGGACTAAAACTCACACTTGATACTCCGCCCTGATGTCCCTTGAATTTGGCTAACAGCGTTCCTGATAAATTCCATAGTCGTGCTGTGCGGTCAGTGGACGCGGTGGCAATAGACTGACCATTCGGGCTAAAACTAATATGTCCAACTCTACCTCGATGTCCTTTAAATTCTGCCAATAGCTTTCCTGACACGTTCCATAGCTGGGCTTTGCGGTTACCTGACGTTGTGGCTAGGCGTTCTCCATCTGGACTAAAACAGACATGCCATACCCGACTCTTATGGGATTTGAGTACCCTCAATTGATTTCCCGATAAATCCCACAACCTCAGTGTGCGATCATCTGAAGTTGTAGCAATTGTCTTCTCATCTGGGCTAAAACTGGCACAAGTGACGATGCCCTGATGTCCCCTAAATTCCACAATCAATTTACCCGCTAAGTTCCATAGTCTTGCCGTACCATCCTCTGAGGCAGTGACAAGATGTTCTCCCCTTGGACTAAAACATACCGTTCTCACCCAACTCTCGTGTCCGTTAAATTCAGCAATTAACTTGCCCGATAAATCCCATAACTTCGCTGTACCGTCAGCAGACGCGGTAGCCAGATACTCACCTTGAGGAGAAAAACTAACCTGTTCAACCCAGTCTGTATGTCCCTTAAATTCCGGTTGCGGGTTGGGCAATAAGTGCCACAGTTTAATCGTTCTGTCACTTGAGGCAGTAATTAACTGATTCCCTTGGGGAGAAAAAGAGATACTTTTAACCCAGTTGGCATGTCCGTTAAATGCGGCAATCTGTTTACCAGATAAATCCCATAATCGTGCCGTTTGGTCGGCAGAGGCGGTAGCGAGAAACTCACCTTGAGGGGAAAACCTGACACAAGTGACTCCCCCTTGATGTCTGTTAAACGTGGCAATCTGTTTACCGGATAAATCCCATAATCGTGCCGTTTGGTCGGTAGAGGCGGTGGCGAAGGAGTCACCTTGAGGAGAAAAACTGACACAAGTGACGACTCCTTGATGCCCGTTACATTCGGCAATCTGTTTCCCCGATAAGTCCCACAAGTTGGCTGTGCTGTCACCTGAAGCCGTGACAAGATACTGACCATTGGGACTAAAATCGACGCTATTGACCCATTCGTTGTGTCCAATAAATTCAGTAATCTTTTTTCCGGATAAGTCCCACAACCTTGCCGTACTATCCGCAGAAGCCGTGGCAAGATATTGACTATCGGGACTAAAACAAACTGACCTGACCTCATTGCTGTGTCCAATAAAATCAGCAATCAGGTTACCCGATAAATCCCATACCTTTGCAGTTCCATCCTCTGAGGCAGTAGCAAGATATTGCCCATTCGGACTAAAAGTGAGACGCTTCACCATGCCCTGATGCCCTTTAAATTTGGCTAGCTGCTTACCCGATAAATTCCATAGTCTGGGGGAGGCATATTCTGTGACTGTGGCAAAGTATTTCCCATTGGGATTAAACATTACATCTACATGTCTAACCTTGCCTTGATTGAAGGAGAATTGATTGTATTCTCGAATATTATCCAAAATCACCTGTAATGCCAGTAGCGGACTGGTTGCTGGATAGGTTTGTACGGGGCGACCATCTTGCACTAGCTGTCGCAACGCTTCCCCTGACTCCATGGCGGCGAGTAAGGCTTCGATTTCACCAAAACCTGACTCAAACTGTCGCAGCGCTTTCACGCCTGCCCTCTCAATTTGTGACCCTTCTTTGGCTTCTGCTAAGAGTTGTTCTGCTTTTTGTTTGGCTGAGGCTAAAATTTGTTTGGCTTGCCGTTCTGCCTCTAATTCCTGTTGTTGGCTTTCGGTTAAGAAGGCATAATCAACAACCCCTAAACTTTTATTCGCTGCCCACGCCAAGGCTTCTTGTAATGCCTCGCCGCGCAACAGTCGGGATTTATCTTGACGATTGGATACCTCCCAGGCTCTAATCGCTTGAGAGTAAGGTCGCAAATTGGCTAATTCTTGCTCTACCCAACGATGGTTAAAAATCCCGGCATAAATGGGGTTATAAACTTTTAAATTTCCCTGCTGTCTAACAACTAAGCCTGTCAGTCGTAATTCGACTTGTTCCGGACTCTCGTCTGTGGGGATTTGTCCCTGCTGTAAGATGTGCTGATAGAGTCCCAGTAATCTACCTGCACGCTGTTCATTTGCCAGGATGCGATCGCGGATTGTTCTCAAATGCTCTGGTTCATCCCAGACTTCCCAGTTTTCGATAATACACTGTTGAACTAACGACTCAATCTCTTTAGTCGCCGATGGATTGTCGGGATGGAATTCCTGACCCATTGTATCCCATTCTTGAACAATGAAATAACACAATTTTTGGGTCAGAAACGGTTGTCCTCCTGTCCAATCCAATACCTCCGTTAAAACCGCTTCAGCATTCTCTACGTGATTCTGCAATCCTTTGATTAACGCTGACTTGGCTTCGGCAAAAGTAAACCCGGTTAACTCAATTGCCTGACCAATATTAAACGGAGTGCGCTGTTTGTCTGCGATCAAATCCGATGGCGTAGCCACTCCCAACAGACAAAAGGTGAGACGTTGATAGTCGGGATTATCAACCCGTTGGTTATAGCAAGCCCGGATAAAGGCAAAAAAGTCATCTTTGAACTTAATTTTCAGGATACTATCGATTTCATCAATAAAAATAACAATCTTGTCGGATAACTCAATTAGGAGGACATCATCAATAAATTCACTCAACCGTTGTACCGGGGATAAAATAGAGCGATCGCGCCACCAGTTGCTAAAGTTAATCTTCCGGGAAAGTCGAAACCCGCGCAATAATTCAGACATCAATCCGCCATACCATTCTTCCGGCGTCACATGACTGCCAATGCGAGTCATATCAATTGATACACATTTGATGCCTTGGGCTTTCAGCTTCTTTGTCATCTGCACTCGCAAGCTGGATTTGCCCATTTGCCGGGAGTTGAGAACGTAACAGAATTCCCCATTAATTAATCCCTGATACAATTGAGCATCAGCGTTTCGCACTACATAAGTCGGGTGCTGATACTCTAAACTTCCTCCTACTTTGTAATAGTTACTATCTAACATAGATAGAATAATTTTAGATGGGGTTTGCTAGTTTGAGAAGTGTTGATAACTTTTCGACTAAAAAACAACTCAGAAGAAATCTTAGCTCATTGTAGGGTGGGTTAGGCGGGGAATTTATATCGGCAGTAACCTTTTAATGGTATATCCGCCGTAACCCACCGATAACGATATTTGGAGTATCTGAAGATTGACTCTTAAGATTTATCTCTATTAATTAGGTAAGCCCATGATGACTCAAGGCGGCGTTTGACCCGCTTTGGGGCTTGGGATCTACAGTTCGGTTTCGCCATCGACCCGTCAAACTCTGTAATAAAGTTCGGGGAATCCCCTAACTTAAGCAACTTCCCTTAACAGTCTATCCCTTATCGTAGAGAACTTCTAGCGCCAAGCTCAAGTCTCTAGCTTGAGAGCAATTCCTCCAACTATTATGAATTCAGTGGAGATGCCCAATACATCTTCGGTTTTTGCATTGTCCTGAATGTTCATCAATTTTCCCTACTTTTCTCAATGGCACTGATTTGGAGAAATCCTCAACTTTACTCAACTTCTTGATCGAATGAGGAAACATACTAGGAATTGACAGGCATCAATCCTACAAAAAATCGGGTTCTACCGAACCGAAGCATCTAACCTGCTTCACAGATTTGTACAACCCGTGAGGCTGTGAGTCTTGCTAGACAGAACCTTGATGTGTATAGGTTTGCTGCTCATAGAGTCATGAATAGAGTCCCAGTTCAAGTCTGTAAAGAAATGTTACAAAACTGTCCTCTCTGCATAAAAGGAAGGACTGAATCCTGAGAGATCAATAGAATCTCAAAATCAGGGATGCTCAAAATGTGCATAGGTAGTCAGCCTCCAGAGATATAGCTGATTAAGCAGCGATAAAGCTGCACTAGAGCGGCGCTCTAGCAGCCAACCCAAAAAACGGGAGCCAAATCTGACCTTGACTCCCAACCGTAGTTTATTTTCAACTTCTGATCCTAATGGCAAACACATTCAATACCAACACCTCGGTTGAATTAAGTCTCAATCCCGACACGCAACTGGTTACAGTTAATGATCCCTCCCCCACCATTTCTGTACAGTGGGATCGGGCAGTTCAGCAAGCTGTGATCAACACGGCTGTCGGACCAACGATTGGCTCGCGGGCTTACGGCATCTTGCATACCGCCATGTTTGATGCTTGGGCGGCTTATGATCCCAAAGCGGTAGCGACTCAACTGGGCGATGAACTGCAACGCCCAACCTCTGAAAACACCGATGCCAACAAAACCGAGGCGATGAGCTACGCCGCTTATCATGTCCTGAGCGATCTCTTTCCTAACCAGCAGGGGATTTTCGATAACTTGATCAGTGAACTCGGCTTCGATCCCAGCAACACCACCGAAGACACCACCACGGCGGCGGGTATCGGAAATGCCTCTGCCCAAGCACTGCTGGAATTCCGTCGCGCTGACGGCTCCAACCAGTTGAACAACTACGCCGATACAACTGGTTACGAACCGATTAACAGTCCTGATCAGATTGTTGAGATTGAACGCTGGACACCCGAACGAGTGCCAATTGACGCCCAACCCGGTGAAGAAAAACGCATTCAAGAATTTCTCACGCCCCAGTGGGGTGAAGTAATTCCCTTTGGTTTGGACTCTGGCGACCAATTCCGTCCCGAAGCGCCCCAACCGTTCCTGCTAGTAGAGGGCGACGATAACCCAGAAGCAGGCACAATTACCCTGGCGGATGGCTCTGTGGTGGAGATTAGCCCAGAGTTGGTTGGCACGGTTATTAATCCTGAGTTTATCCAACAAGCCGAACAAATTGTCCAAGTCAGCGCTAATCTCACTGATGAGCAAAAGCTAGTGGCAGAGTTTTGGGAAGATGGGGGCGGCACCTCCTTCCCGCCAGGAACGTGGATGACCTTTGGACAATTCACCTCGGCACGGGATAATAATTCCCTGGATGAGGATGCCAAGCTGTTTTTTGCCTTGGGGAATTCAGTGTTTGATGCCGGGATTTCCACCTGGGAGGCGAAGACGTTTTACGACTACACCCGTCCCGTGCGAGCCGTGCGCGAACTCGGCGAACTGGGCTTGATTGGGGAGTTTAACTCAGACTTAGGCGGCTTTGCGATTGAAGCTTGGGCAGGTCCAGGTGAAGGAACTCAGACGATTTTGGCGACAGACTTCCTGACTTACCAGACCCCTGGTAGTGACCCTTCACCGCCGTTTGGCGAGTACACCTCCGGACACAGTGCTTTTAGTGCCTCTGGTGCGACGATTCTGGAACTGTTTTCGGGTTCCGATCAATTTGGCGCTTCCGTTACCTTTGAACCGGGTGAGTCTCGCTTTGAACCTAGTGTGACACCCCAACAAGAAGTCACTCTGGCATGGGATACATTCTCTACGGCGGCGGATGAGGCGGGTATTTCCCGCATTTACGGTGGCATTCACTTTCAAGAGGGTGATTTGAATGGTCGAACCTTAGGAGAACAAGTCGCGACGGCGGTGTTTGAGCAAGCGCTGTTCTATATTGAAGGCGCAGTAGACCAGGATGTCCTCTTTGGCACCAGGGATGCCGACGAACTGGTTGGTACCGAGACGAATGAGAAGCTTTATGGTCGTTCTGGCGATGACACCATTGCTGGTGGTTTAGGTGATGACCAAATCTTCGGCGGTGACGGCGATGACGTACTGCGGGGCGATCGCAACCGTCGTTCTCCTGGTGGTTCTGTCGAAGGTGATGACATTATCCACGGGGGTTTGGGCAATGATCGCATCGGTGGTAAAGGCGGTAATGACGTTCTCTATGGTGATCAGGGCGACGACCAAATCTGGGGTGACGATGGGGATGACATTCTGCGTGGTGGTTTAGGCAATGATACCCTAACTGGCGATGACTTCTCCGGTGGTAGTGGTCGCGATACCTTTGTCCTAGCTGCTGGTGAAGGGACGGATACGATTGTTGATTTCCACAACGGAGAGGACTTCATTGGTCTAGCGGGTGGTCTGGAATTCGGTCAATTGTCTATTAATCAACAGGGAAACAACACTCTGATTACTTTTGAGACAGAAACGTTAGCTGTACTTAATGGTGTGACCGATCCCCTCACCAGTGCCGATTTTGTCGCGATTGTCTAGTGCCAATTCAAGACAGATTTTTGGCGATCGCTTTCAGCAGTTTGTCATAACCCAGGGTGTTAACAATTGAAAAATCCGGTTTCTTCAGAAACCGGGTTGCTCAGAACCGATTCGGGGATATTTCCCAAACAATTCCTTAAACAAAAATACAAGTGAGCGATGCACCTCATCAATAGCACTCCGGAAACTCGCCACAACATGACAGGCAAAATGAAACCTCTACAACGCATAACTCAGTGGATTGACAGTCTTGAAATTCGCAACCCAAAAATTGCGCGACTGTTGTGTCAACTCATCCCTGCCTCTTGTCCATTTGCACGAGATATTCAGTTCTTCGGTCATCAACTCTGGCGCATCCCTCCTTTGTGCCAGCTCAATCCTCTCTACGAACAGCTAATGGGATTGCGCTTTCGAGCTTTGACCTTTCTAGCTCAAGAGTTTGGTGAAACGGTTGTTTAGTGAACTAAACCCATTAATTATACCAATTAAGGAGTCGGAAAGAAGTGCTTAATAACGTTTCCGAAAAAAAGATGCACACCGTCAGATTAGTGCTGGTAATCGGTTGGCTCGTCTTGATTTTATCTCTCTTTTACGACCCCATTTCCCATCACTTAACTGACCCCAACAACCTGCTCAGTCCTTTTCGCGATCCCAACACCTGTGTACTGGTGCAAGGAAAATGCTTGGAAGCAGAACCCTATCCCATGGGAACCCGCATTTTCTGGGGTATGATTGTTCCCAGTGCGATTATGATTCTCTTGGTTTTCGGTCATGACACCTGGCGGCGTATTTGTCCGCTCTACTTTCTGTCCCAAATTCCCCGGGCTTTGGGCTTAAATCCCCGACTGAATATTCGCAAAAATCGCTGGCTGGCACAAAACCACCTCTATCTGCAATTTGCGCTTCTGTTTATTGGTTTGAACTGCCGCATTCTGTTTATTAACTCTGCCCGCACAGTTTTAGGGCTGTTTCTGATCCTGACTATTCTCTGTGCAATTACAGTAGTTTTCCTGTACGGAGGACGGAGTTGGTGTCATTATGTCTGTCCCTTTGGCATCGTGCAAACTGTTTTCACGGGTCCACGGGGATTATTAAGCTCACCAGCGCATACAGCAGAACGTCGTAGCATTCCCCAATCCGAATGCCGCACGTTTGATAAGAAAAAAGGCAAAGAAAAAAGTGCCTGTGTCGGCTGCAAGTCTGCTTGTATCGATAAAGATGCCGAAAAATCCTACTGGCACTATCTCAGCCATCCAGGACGAAAACTTGTGCAATACGGGTATTTAGGTTTAGTGATTGGCTACTTCATTTATTACGGATTGTATGCGGGGAATTTCGAGTATTACTTTTCCGGGGATTGGACGCATGAACCGAATCAATTAGCTACGCTTTGGCAGCCTGGTTTTTATCTATTCAATCAGCCAATTCCGATTCCTAAACTGGTGGCTTGTCCGTTAACTCTAGGGATTTGTGTAGTGATGAGTTGTCTGATTTGTACGAAATTAGAAAAGGCATACCGCGCTTCTCTAAGACGGCATAACTCCAGTATCAGCCGGGAACAGGTTCTGCACCGCGTCTTTTCGATTTGCACCTTTTTGGCGTTCAACATTTTCTTTATCTATGGGGGGCGTCCAGAGATTCTCCGCTTACCCCTCTCTGTGCAATTGATGTTTAATGGGTTTGTTGCTGTAGTTAGCAGTCTTTGGCTTTACCGCACTTGGAATCGCAGCGCCGAGCAGTATAATCGGGAAAGTCTGACTCATAGTTTCCGCCGTCAACTGCAAAAGATTCCGGTAGATTTTTCTCAGGTTTTAGAGGGGCGTTCTCTGGAGCAACTGAAAGCCGATGAACTCTATGTTCTGGCGAAAGTCCTGCCGAATTTTAGCCAACAGTACCGCTTCTCCCTTTACAAAGGAGTCTTGCAAGATGGATTAGAAGAGGGGCGTTTTCAGTCATCCCAAAGTCTAGAGCCACTCCAAGCTATTCGCCATCAACTGGGATTAAGCGATGAGGATCATTATACGGTTTTGACTGAGCTAGGTGGTGAGCATTCCCATCTGTTATATCCCCATCAACAAACTGAATTGGTTGCCATCCAGCAAAGTTGAGCAACTACAAACCTTGTAGAGACGCGCCATGGCGCGTCTCTACGATTTTGGTCGCTATAATTCATAATTCATAATTCGCTGAAAATATTGCCGATATAACTGACAACGAGGGATGACGCGATCGCGCTTTCGCTGAATCAGTCCCATACTGTATAATTGATACGCCTGCATGGTTTCGATTCGCACGGGTTCTGTAGCACTAACAACCTGTTTTAAGGCGGCGGCTAATTCTGAATTTTCTTTCAACATTCCCCAATGTCGGCGCAAATGTGCCTCATATATTCCCGCTTCGGTTGGCGCATCTTGCAATAATTTGCTGAGTATCACATCCTGACGGGCTAAGTGATACAGTCCCAATCGCACTAAATAGGGATGTCCCCCTACCATCGCCATTAACTGTAGAACTTGCGTCTCATCCCAATCCAGTTGATAGCGTTGAGCTAAATCGGCGACTTGTTGCGAGGTAAACTCTGGCAATTCTATCGGTAATCCCACATTAAAGGGGGATTGATTAATATCCAAGGGTCCATAATCTTCTGTCGAATGCGCCACAATTAATCGCAATTCTTCCCAAATATCAACCGTCTTTGCTTCCTCATGCCAACTGCGTAACATGGGAAAGAATCCTTGTGCAATATCTGGGGACTGAAACACTCGATCCGCTTCATCTAATGCCAAAACTAAAGGAGAATCCAGTTGTTCTAATAAATGTTCTTGGATGTAGGTTGTACAATTAACAATACTGCCCCGATCCTGATCCCAATACTCATCCAGTTGAGCATCCAGTTTGAGTTTAGAACTGATACAAACACACAACCAGCGCAAAAATCGATTCAGACTGCTAAAAACGTCCGCCTCAGCTTGTAGCAAATTTAACCGCACTGTGGCATAACCCTGGTGTTCTGCATAGTCCAGAATTCGATCCAGCAGCGACGTTTTACCCATTTGCCGAGGTGCTTTAATCCGAATTAGCGCCCCAGGTTGACGAATTGTCTGATAACAATGCTCCTCAATAGGTAGGCGTTCTATATAAAATTGCGAATTGAGTTCCACTGCACTATTCGGTAGTTGCCCAAGAAGGGCGGGTTTAGTGTAGAGACGCGCCATGGCGCGTCTGTACAAGGGGGTTGTCTCCAGAATGTTATCAGTAAAACCCGCCCCTACAACCCCGCGCTTCTGTTCCCGTTGCGGCACGCCTGTGGTTACAGAAGGCGGTGGTGATTCAGTCGGGGCGACTTGTTTGGATTTTTCCGGGCGGCGACGTTCCCACTCTAGATTGAACCGTTGCATAATCGCCTCTTTATCGTACCGCTTGTGCCAGAGTTTCAGGGTAAAGTGCCAATCATGTAACCCTTTCTTTCCGGGACGATTATCTTCCAGAATCTCGACAAAATCTGCCAGCCGTCTCAGTGCTTCCTTAATTTGTTCGCTATTTAATTTACCTTCATAGGGATCTAAGGATGTCAATTCTTGGAGAAATCGCACTTTTGTCCTGACAACCAACTGGTTCTCACTTTGCCAGTTGACCTTTATCTGTAGATGTTCTGTATTCTCCCACTCATCATTGGCGTAAGCCAGCAACGCTTCTAACAGGCGCTTTGCCCGTTTTTTCGCTTGAGGTCCATAGTTCGGTCTAGCCATCGACAAGTCCCACCCAGTAAAACGTTGGGGGATTCCCCTAAGTTGGGTAACATCCCCTAACGATTTATCCCCCATTGTAGGGAACTTCTCGCTACCAGCACAGGTAGCTAAGTTGAGGGTAGTTCCCCCGTTGGTAGTAGGCACGCTTCGTGCCTCAAGCACCTCAATAAGGGATAGTTGGGAGGTTGGGTAGAGCGTAAGCGTTACCCCGATTGGGTTGGGTTACTCGGAAAGAAGGCTCCGCCTACGTTCCCATAACCCCACAACGGTGATATAGCGCTTTCCCAGCGTGTGAGGTACACCTAAATGTAGGGGCAATGTAGGGGCGCAAAGCTTGCGCCCTTAACGATGTATCGCATCAAACCGGAAATTGCTATATGCTCCCGTTTAGTTGTTCTGACCTCTGCTAGCGGCTATTCGGAAAAAATTGTCACAATAATTATCCAGGTTCTGGAAAAAAGCCAGTTCAGCTTGAGCGGCTTTTACTGTCCTCATTAGTAAGGAACCGTCTTGGTATTTAATATGGCTCTGTTATAGGCTGGTTCTGGCTTTGAGTAGTTTTAGACGGTGTGGATTCGGCTTTCTTTAACATTGGGTTCAATCCCATAGGGGTGACGGGTTGACCCAGTTCAATCTAGTTTGTTTTCTGTTGGCATTAAAGGAAATGAGATAAAACTCCTTTATTTTTTTCTAAACAAGTTCTGGCTTAACCTTGAAGTCTAAGTTTTGAGTGAACTATAGTAACGGTGGATTAATCAGAGGGTTAAGCGAAGTCAACCTATGTCTAGGATTACCGTTTCCGATTTGCCTTTAGCGGGTTCTGAGTTGTTTCAAGGTGCTGAAAGCTTTCTGAGTGATCTAATAGAAGATGACCTGTCGATTACGGCTGGACTCCCATTCCCTATAATTAGAGTCAGCATCGTTGATACGGCTCCACTCGGCGGCGAGGATGTTTTCTCTAAGTCTATTTCTTACCTTTGGTAAGGGATTGGCAGTTTCCTTGTTTAATTTATAGATTCATCGGTTATGACATTCCTGTTGAATTCTGATAATATTTTCGATTATTTAGTGGAGCATGGTTTTTGCCATCCCTCAGAGCTAGCTCTCAGTCAGGTTGAGCCAGTTGCTGCCAAAAACTTTAACTTATTGGTAAAATTTACTGACACTCATAAGCTTTTGGTTAAGCAGGAACGGCACAATCAGGACGGAAAAGCGGCGGGGGAGTTTTGGGGTGAGTGGCAGATGCAACTGTTCTTACAACAATTTCCAGAGGTTGAACACCTACGCCAATTTTTGCCAGACGTGCTGCATTTTGATCGGGATCATTCCATTCTTGTCTGCCGTTATCTGGATGATTACCGGGATTTAATGGAGTTCTATACGAAGGAAAATAGTTTTCCTACAGAAATTACGGTGGCAATGGGTAGGTTTCTGGGAACTCTCCATCGCGATACGTTTAACTGTCAAGATTATCAGCATTTCTTTGCTCAACAGTCGGATACTCTTACAACTGAGCAAGTCCCTAAATTAATTCGGGGGTTGGAACGAATTGGACCCGAAGTTTTTGGTCAAGTGCCTGCTGATGGGTTGAAGTTTTTTGCTCTTTATCAGCGGTATGATAGTTTGGGGTGTGCGATCGCGGAATTGGGCAGTGCTTTTTCTCCCTGTTGCCTGACGCACAATGACCTGAAGTTGAATAATATCCTGCTGCACACCGATTGGGAGCAAACCGATGATAGCATTGTGCGTTTCATTGACTGGGAGCGCTCGACGTGGGGAGATCCAGCGTTTGATTTGGGAACATTGATTGCTAGCTATGTGCAAATTTGGCTGGGTAGCTTGGTGATCAGTAGTTCACTAAGTATCGAAGAGTCTCTGCAGTTAGCGGCGACACCTCTGGAACAGCTTCAGCCTTCTATTGCGGCTCTGACTCAAGCTTATTTTGACAGGTTTCCGGAAATATTAAACCATCGCCCTGATTTCTTACGGCGGGTGGTGCAATTTGCGGGTTTGGCGTTGATTCAACAGATTCAGGCGATGATTCAGTATCAAAAGTCTTTTGGCAATATGGGGATTGCGATGCTTCAGGTTGCTAAGACGTTGTTATGTCGTCCGGAACAATCGATGGCGACGATTTTTGGTGCTGCGGCGGTTCAATTGAGTAGGGGCACGGCACTGCCCATTGGTGTCAACTTAAGCCACATTACCCACGATAGGATACTGGGTGTGGGGTATGGGGTGTGGGGTGTGGGGGGAGCGAGCAATTTTGGCTCACTATGTATTAAAGTTTCCTGTTTGGAAAAAACGTTGTGGATGAATAG
>NZ_JAVKEA010000240.1:0-36287 GCF_040221695.1 Coleofasciculus sp. E2-BRE-01
TCATCCACAATATTTTTTTCAAACAGGTTCCGTTTAATACATAGCTCCCCAAAATTGCTCGCTTTCCCCCACACCCCACACCCCATACCCCACACCCAGTATCCTATCGTGGGTAATGTGGCTTAAGTTGACACCCATGGTCTTACTCGCCCTACTGCTAGCACCCTATTTACGGAAGTTTGGTAAATATACTGTACCCGATTTTGTTGGCGATCGCTACTATTCCCGTACAGCACGTTTGGTGGCGGTGGTGGCGGCAATTTTTGTCTCTCTCACCTATGTGGCGGGACAAATGCGGGGTGTGGGAATTGTCTTCAGTCGTTTCTTACAGGTGGATATTAATACGGGTGTGATTATTGGGATGGTAATTGTCGCCTTTTTCGCCATCTTGGGGGGAATGAAGGGGATTACTTGGACACAAGTAGCACAATACTTTGTCTTAATTATCGCCTATCTAATTCCCGCGATCGCAATCTCTATCCTGCTAACGAATAATCCGGTTCCTCAATTGGGATTTACGTTCAGTGATATTATGGAACGCCTGAATGGAATTCAAGTGGATTTAGGGTTTGCGGAGTATACCCAACCCTTTACCCATAAATCCATGTTGGATGTCCTATTTATTACCATCGCCCTGATGGTGGGAACCGCCGGATTACCCCATGTTATTGTCCGATTTTATACGGTTCCTAATGTGCGTGCGGCTCGATATTCCGCCGGGTGGGCATTGTTGTTTATTGCAATTCTTTATACCACCGCGCCCGCTATTGCCGGATTTGCCCGATATAACCTGATTCAAACCTTACACAATAATACGATTGAAGAAGTGCGTAAACTGGATTGGGCAACCAAGTGGGAAAACACCGGATTATTGGCGTTTGATGATAAGAATGGGGATGGACGAATTCAATTAACCCCCGATACCGAGACAAACGAAATTACCATTGACCGAGATATTATTGTCCTCTCTACCCCAGAAGTCGCCCAACTTGCACCCTGGGTAATTGCTTTAGTTGCTGCTGGTGGATTAGCTGCCGCGCTATCAACGGCATCGGGGTTATTACTGGTGATTTCCAGTTCTGTGGCGCATGATGTCTATTACCGAATTATCAACCCTAACGCCTCAGAAGCCCAACGGTTATTAGTGGGTCGATTTATGGTGGGATTCGCTATTGTCATTGCCGGGTATTTTGGCATTAATCCCCCCGGTTTTGTGGCGCAAGTAGTCGCCTTTGCCTTTGGGTTAGCCGCCGCTAGTTTCTTCCCAGTGATTATCTTAGGCATATTTGATCAGCGGACTAACCGAGAAGGCGCGATCGCGGGTATGATTGTGGGGTTAGTGTTCACGACTATCTATATTATTGGCGTCAAATTTTACCAGATGCCAACCTGGTTTTTTGGTATTTCCGCTGAAGGCATTGGTACAGTGGGAATGGTGCTAAATTTTCTCGTGACTGCGATTGTTTCTCGCCTCACCCCCGCACCACCTGCAGAGATACAACAGTTAGTGGAATCGTTGCGAACACCAGGGCATGAACCCCTAGCTTTAGCGGATATTGGCGAAGAGGAATTAGATTAGCTAATCTACAGTTTAAGGAGTGCGATCGCCTTTTATAGCATTACGCATTGAGGTTAGGACAATAAAATTGGGTGAAAAGACAACAGGCAACAGGGGAATGTCCTAACGTATCCCGGTAGTGCTATATCTCTAATCCGACTGCTGTTCTCTCACCCAAGTCCGAAACGCCCGTAATGTTGCGGTTTCTCCATCCGCTAAACTTTGCCGAATAAACTGAGGAATTGCGGCTAAAGATAGCCATGGAAACGTCGGACTTTTCTCCACAGATTGATAACTCGTTGATTCTGGAGATAAAACAAATACATCGAGTTTACGTCCATCATAACGCCACAGTTCTGGTACACCAATCGGGGCATAAATTGGGAGTTTATCCATAGAACCACTGGTAATGTCAATCTCTAATACTAGATCGGGTGGCGGATCATTCGCCAAATCAATCTCTTGTTTATGTCTAACCTTGGGTTCATTTTGGATGTAGTAACAGGAGTCAGGTTCTCCCCCTTTTTGCCATTTTTCTCGCTTTAGAGTGAGAGAACCAAACCGTTTGAGGTTGAGATTTAATTCATCCGCGATCGCGCCAATTAAGCTTTCAATAAAGCGGTTATTATTTTCATGAGATCCCAAGGGCGTCATAATTTCTAATACGCCGTCATTGTAAGCCAAACGAGTGCAGCGGTTTTTCCCTAAGTCTGCAAGTAACCGCTCAAACGTTTGCCAACTGATATTTGACAGAATGACCCGATGTTCGCCTAGTTCAAACGTAGCTGTTGTCATTACCTATTCCTGACAAAATCATCCCTTTTGTATCGGTGTAAAAATGAAAGCAATTATTGGGTAAAAAAATAGCTCTCTCCTTGTATAGTAGAGCTTCCCGATTAATTCAGCAAATCCCTAAGATGAGTCTCCCATCCCTCTACCTTCTCCATTGCCCTTGTTTTTTTCCATTCTTGGAGTATTATTAGGGTTGGGCTTTGCTAGAAGCAGGGGGCTAGGATTGATGAAGATAATCAAGTTTCTCAAACAGGGGCGGACGTTGACATTACCGTTAATCTGGCTAACCCTCTTCAATCCGACGGTTCAGGCTCAGTTAATCCCCGATAATACGTTAGGCACAGAAAACTCTATCGTTAGTCCTCAAGGTGCGCGAGACTTAATTGAAGGTGGCGCAAAGCGTGGGAGTAACTTGTTCCATAGTTTTACCGAGTTTAACGTTAATTTAGACCAACAGGTTTACTTTGCCAATCCGGATGGCATCGCCAATATCCTAACGCGGGTTACAGGGGATAACTTATCGAATATCTTCGGTACTTTAGGTGTTGATGGCAATGCTAACCTCTTTTTACTCAATCCCAATGGCATTCTCTTTGGTGTTGATGCCAAATTAGATGTTGCGGGTTCTTTTGTTGCTAGTACCGCTGATGGGATTCAGTTGGGAGACGATGGAATGTTTCGGGCGACTAATCCCCAAGACAGCCAACTGTTGGCGATTCAACCCGGTGTCTTATTTTTAGACGCCCTGCGTCAACAGCAAGCCGAAATTCGGAATCAGGGACAGTTAACCGTCGCTACAGGACAAACCTTGACGCTAGCGGGAGATAGGGTGATTAGTACGGGTTCATTGACCGCTCCCGGCGGTACGATTCAGGTATTCGGTGAGGAGGTTCAGTTATTAGAAACTGCCAGAATTGATGTGTCTTCTCTTACAGGTGGCGGTAGCGTCACTATTGGTCAAGGGGAACAAGTAACCATTGCTGAGAACGTGCAAATTCAAGCCGATTCTCTGAATCAGGGGGATGGCGGTAGCGTAATTATTCGGGGCAATGAAACAACGCAATTTGAAGGAACGATTACCGCCCGTGGTGCGAGTGACACGCCTCAATCCAATGGTGGGTTTGTGGACGTATCCGGCGGATATTTAGAGTTTACCGGAATCGTGGATACCACAGCACCTTTGGGAGACGTGGGAACCCTGTTACTCGACCCAAAAAATATTTTGATTCAAGCGGATGGAAGTGACCCCGCTGATGGGCAAACCTTTGAGACGAATCCAACAGAGGTATCGATTATTAATGGTAATGTGCTTGGCTCGGCTCTCGCCACTAACTCTGTCACGTTACAGGCAAATAATGATATTGCTATTAATCAGAGTCTTTTTAGCCCATCAAGCAATAGTCTAACGTTACAGGCAGGACGTTCGATTACTATTGCTAATGGTCAGCTAATCTTTCTGATTGGTGGAGACTTTATTGCCAAAATTAATGACGAAAATGCGATCGCGTCTCAACGGGATGCTGGAGTCGCTCAGTTTTTAATGAATCCCGATTCTACTCTGACATCTCTGGGTGGGAGAATCGAGATTACCTCCGGAACCTTTGCCGATACCAGCCAAATTAACACCGCCAATAGTACAATCAGCAGCGCCGATGTTTTAGGCAATAGCGGCAGCAGTGGTGATATTACCTTGTTTGCCTTGGGTAATGTCACCACCGGAATTGTAAATACTGGACGAGATATTATCGGGGATGTTGTGGCGAACAATGGCGGTAATATCACCATTAAAAGTGAAAACGGGGCGATCACCACCACAGATTTTGTGACTAGCGATGGACTCAATCAAGGGGGTAATATCTTACTGGAGGCTGGCGGTAATCTGAGTGTTAATGAGAATATCCTCTCAACCTCTACTGAAGGCATCGGCGGGAATATTACTCTCAACAGTGAAAATGGCGCGATCGCTACCTCCGCCATGCTGATCAGCGATAGTCTAAATCAAGCGGGTGATATCTCTGTTGATGCTAGCGAGAAGCTTGATATTAATGGGAATATCAGTTCTAGGGGAGAAATCGGCGGGAACATTACCCTCAACAGTGACAATGGCGCGATCGCAACTACGGCGTCTCTGGTTAGCCAAGGTATCAATCAAGCGGGTGATATCTCTGTTGAGGCGAGCGAGAATCTTGATATTGATGGGAATATCGATTCAAGTGGAGAAATAGCTGGGGGGAACATTACCCTCAACAGTGAAAATGGCGCGATCGCAACTACAGCGCCTCTGGTTAGCAATGGTAGCAATCAAGCAGGTGATATCTTACTCAATGCGAGCGAGAATCTGAGTGTCAACCGGAATATCAGATCCGAGGGAGAAATCGGCGGGAATATTACCCTCAACAGTGAAAATGGAGGGATCACCACTACAGCGCCTCTGGTTAGCAATGGTAGCAATCAAGCAGGTAATATCTTACTCAATGCGAGCGAGAATCTGAGTGTCAACCGGAATATCAGTTCTAGGGGAGAAATCGGCGGGAACATTACCCTCAAAAGCGAAAATGGAGGGATCACCACTACAGCGTCTCTGGTTAGCCAAGGTAGCAATCAAGCGGGTGATATCTCTGTTGAGGCGAGCGAGAATCTTGATATTGAGGGGAATATCGATTCAAGTGGAGAAATAGCTGGGGGGAACATTACCCTCAACAGTGAAAATGGCGCGATCGCAACTACGGCGTCTCTGGTTAGCGATGGTGTCAATCAAGCGGGTGATATCTCTGTTGATGCAGCCGGAGATCTAAATACGATGGGAAATATTATTGCCAATTCCGAGAATCAAGCTGGAGATATCTCACTCAATGCGATCAGAGATGTGAGTGTTAACCGGAATATTAGCGCAATGGGAGAAATCGGTGGGAACATTACCCTCAAAAGCGAGAATGGAGGGATCACCACTACAGCGGCTCTGGTTACTAATAGTCTAAATCAAGGGGGAGATATCTCTGTTGAGGCTCACGAGAATCTGAGTATTAACCAGAATATTGCCTCAAGGGGAGAAATCGGCGGGAACATTACCCTCAAAAGTGAAAATGGTGCGATCGCGACTACGGCGGCTCTGGTTAGCGATGGTAGCAATCAAGCGGGTGATATCTCTGTTGATGCAGCCGGAGATCTAAATACGATGGGAAATATTGTTGCCAATTCCGAGAATCAAGCCGGAGATATCTCACTCAATGCGATCGGGGATCTGAGTGTTAATAAAACCATCGCATCGGATGGCAATTTTGCCGGACAAATCACGCTTAACAGTGGTGGACTGTTTTGGCTCAGAGGAAACAGTATCACCAACAGTGGCAGACTTCCTGGCATTGCCAAGGGAATTACGATTACCGCTCAATCCATCCGAGTCGAAGATGGATCTATTTTCTCCTTTGCCTTCAATGAAGCTCAAGGAGGAATGGTACAGATTAATGCTGCTGATGACATAGTGATTCGGAATAGTAATATTGGGACGGCGGCTGCTCCTGTTCCGGGTAGTGCTGAAATGAGTAGTGCTGACGCGGGGGATATCAACCTAAATACCCGTCGGTTAACGATTATCCAAGACCCTGAGACAACATTTCCATTCGGCGTGGGGGTTGGTTCTAGTACCGATCTAAGCAATAGTGGTAATGCCGGAAATGTCACGATTAACGCCACGGAGTCCATTGAAATTATTGGCAATCAACCCGGTGCGTTTAATCCCAATCCTGTTGAATTGGCTCAAATCCCCTTGCAAGGTGATACAGGAATCTCCACATCAGCGTCGGGTCGTGGGAACTCTGGCAATTTAATAATTAATACTGGGCGATTATCCATTCGCGACGGTGGCGGAATTACTACCTTTGTCAAACAGGGTGAGGGGGGAGATTTAACGGTTAATGCCACAGATGTCTTTTTACAAGGAGAGGGAGGTATCGGTACGGGAACTTTGGGTGAAGATGCTGGGGATTTAACCCTGACGGCGGAGAACGTTACTCTAACAGATGGAGCTTTGATTAGCACATCTACGGGGGGTGATGGCAATGCCGGAGACTTAACCTTAGATGTGCGTAACTTGAGCATTCGTAATGGTGCTGGCGTTCTCGGAAATACTGGAGCAGATGGCAATGGCGGACAATTAACGATTAAGAATGCTGAGTTCATTGAAGTGATTGGCAGATCGGCGGATGGCAGTTTTCCTAGTTCTATCGCCACAGATTTATTTTCGCCGAATGAATCGGGCAATGCTGGCGATATAGACATTACTAGCCAAGATTTGATTGTCCAACAAGGTGGAGAGATCACCTCAGCAACCCGTAGTTTCGGAGATGGGGGTACTATTCGACTGAATCTAGAAAGTCTGCAACTGAATAACAGTCGAATTAATGCCTCGACATCACGTTCTGGAAAGGGTGGGAATATTCAGATTCGCGCTTCCGAATCCATTGAAGTTATTGGGGCAGGATTTGATGCCTTGCAAGAGCAATTTGTGCGTCCGGCGTTTGCAGATACGCTTACCCTGGATAATTTTAGTCAGGGAATTGTCACGGTTACGGATGGAGAAGGAAGGGCGGGTAATGTCTTCATTGAAACCCCAAATTTTATTGCCCGTGATGGTGGATTGATTGCTACCACGACGCTCAATCAAGGTAGGGGGGGAAATATTCAGATTGATGCGACGAATCAGATCGAGTTAGACAATTCTCTGTTGGGTTCGGGAACGTTTGATCAGGCGGCATCAGGCAATGTTACCCTAACCTCTCCTCAGCTTGTTGCACGCGGGGGAGCGCAGGTATTAACCACTACATTTAATTCTGGACAAGCGGGTGATTTAAATGTGAATGTGTCGGAGTCGATTAAACTTTCTGATCCCAATAATCAAGGCACTCTCCTAGGTACGGGTTTATTTGCCTCCTCAACTCAATCTGCATCCGGCGATGGGGGGGATATCAATATTAATAGTCCCACGAGTGAATTAAATATTCGCGATCGCGCAGCGGTATCGGTGAGTGCGACAGGGACAGGCAATGCTGGCGATATCAATATTGATGTCCGCTCTCTGTTCTTAGATCAAGGGTTAATTTCAGCAACGAGTCTATCCGGAGAAGGGGGGAATATTAACCTCAAGGTAGCCGAGATATTTATCTTGCGAAACAATAGTCAACTATCTACCCGTGCAGGCACAGCCGATAGTGGCGGTGGTAATGGGGGAGATCTAACAGTTGATGCTAATTTTATTGTGGGGGTGCTGTCGGAAAATAGTGATATTACGGCGAATGCCTTTGAGGGAAATGGTGGTAGTATTACGATTACTACCCAACTGATTTTGGGGTTACAAATGAGTGACCAATTAACCCCAAAAAGTGATATTACTGCCAGTTCAGAATTAGGAATTGACGGTCCCATTGTAATTAATACACCGAATATTGACCCCTCACGAGGGTTAATTGAACTGCCCTCAACCTTCTCTGATCCCTCTGGGCAAATCATTTCCGGCTGTCCGGCGGATACAGGCGATCGTTTTGTGGTCACCGGACGCGGTGGAATTCCTCATTCTCCCAGTCAATACCTGTCTGGACGAGCAATTTGGGAAGATACGCGACGGTTATCCAGCCAGAGTTTTTCATCCTCAACTCCTACTAATTCTCAGCTATCCCAAATGAACCCTCCACCCTTAATTGAAGCCCAAGGTTGGGTTGTTGACAAAGATGGCACAGTGATACTTACCGCTGAACCCTATCGGGGAAAACAAGTGCATATTGCCATAGATTTTCGCACTTGTGGAAGTCAATAAAAGCTCTCTGACTCGATACAATTGTTTTAAGTTCGGTATCGCGATCGCATTCATCATATCAGTACCCTTGCTCCCCTTGCTCCCTCTGCTCTCTTCCCCCACCACCAGACTTATTCAGCAGACCCTACTTACTTATCTTTTTCCTTTGTGGGATCAACCGGTGGGGGTGGCGGTTGCACAGGAGGTGGAGGGGGTGGCGGTTCTACCGGAATGGCATCAGGTTTAGACGGTTCAGGGGGTTTGGCTGGTGGAACGGGTGTTTGTGTAGATTCAATCATCAAAAAAAGTCTTGAGAATCTTGCAGAACGTATCTTTTCGGATATTCTAATAGTTCAGAGGATTGATGATTAACGCTCAACCTTGAAAGCAATATGCATCGTCACCTTGTAAGTCACGATCTTATCGTTTTCAACATCAGCCGTCCAATTAACAACTTCTAATCCGCTAATACCCTTTAGAGAAGTGGCTGTTTCGGCTAAACCTTGTTGTATGGCATCATCAAAACTTTTTGACGAGGAAGAAACAACTTCAATAACTTTGGCAACAGGCATAAATCGTCTCCTATAGCGGTCTTCACTCAGAATACCGAGTTGAATTGGGCATTGAGCCTATCTGTGGGTAGAGATTTAAAGTTATAGCAGAAAGCAGAAACTTGATTACTGTTCCCTGTTTCCTCTCCTTACCACAATGCTTATTCAGCCACCCCGATGTAGGACAAATACCTACTTCAATTTCTTTTTCAATTCTGGATCATCAGTATCACCAAACAGGAGTGCGATCGCGCGAGTTGATTTAAACTCTTGACTAAATACAATTAGAGACATGGTCATAGGAATACCCAGTAGTGCGCCCGGAATACCCCACACCCAACCCCAGAATACAATCGACAATAGCGCCACAAAGGGTGAAAGCTTAAGGGTACGTCCCTGAAGACGGGGATCAACGAAGTTGCCTAAAATCACCTGAATGACAGCCAAACCCACCAACGTGGCTACTCCCCGCCCGATTCCTTGAAAAATTAGCGCCAGTAGAGTGGGCGGGAGTACCGCGACAATCGAACCGAGAGTAGGGACGTAGTTGAGAACAAATGCGACTAATCCCCAAACCACGGCAAAATCTACCCCTAGCACCCAACACCATAAACCCGTCAGTATACCCGTCAGGACACAGGTGAACGACTGAATTAGAAGATAGCTTCGCAGCTTATCGCTCATTCTAGCGACAGCATTGACCACCTTAGCACTGGTTTTAGACGCCAAACTCCGTTCAATTTTTTCTCGGTACTGTCCGACTTCGAGTAAAAGTAAGACAAGTAGCGAGATTATTAAAATAAATAGGCTTAACCCATCCCAGAGAAACTTGAGTCCGCCGATCGCTTCATTGGTTAATTGACCCTGGGAATCTTGGGAGGATAACTGTTCTACTGGAAGCCCCCGTTGTTTTGCCCACGCCATCGCATTCTGGAACATCTGCTGCAAACGGTCAAGGTATTGGGGTGCCTTCGGTTCCACGATTTCCGCACTCAGTAGCAGTGCGCCGATGGCTAACCCGACAACGCCAGCCAGGACTAGCATGACAATGACCAAACTCAGCCAATGGGGGACATGACGGTTGAGCCAACGTTGCAGGGGATGGACTAACACCGCGATGAAAAAGGCAAACGCTAAGGGGATGGTAATCGCACTGGTTGCCTTAAGCGCCGCGATCGCTAAGATAGTAGCGATGATCGTCAGCAGGATTTGAATCGTTTTTGCCGATACGCGCATAGACAGGTCTTGATCGGTCTATCTATTGTCTGCGATCGATGTCTTCCCCTGTCATCTACCTCAAGACTTGGCTTGAAAATGCTTAGGCGGCATGTCTGTCAGGGGAATGATCAGCAATATCCCCTAACAGGGCAGGAATTCGTTACAATGTCTATTGAGACTCAAAGCGGTGACTACGTTTGTTTTCAGTATTCATAGGTTTTTCCCCTAAAGTATTGACAGGCTGTTCTCCGAAATCTTGGCTCTCGACACACTTTTTGATTGGGGAGAACATCAATCGATGTCAATTTATGTAGGCAATCTCGACTATTCCGTTACCTCTGAAGACCTTAGCGAAGTCTTTGCCGAGTACGGTACCGTCAAGCGAGTTCATCTGCCGACTGATCGTGAAACAGGTCGCCTGCGCGGGTTTGGCTTTGTGGAAATGGGGACGGAAGACGAAGAAGCCTCAGCAATTTCTGAGCTAAACGGCGCTGAATGGATGGGTCGTGAACTCAAGGTCAATCAAGCGCGACCTCGTGAAGATCGTCCCAAAAGCGGTGGTGGTCGCCGAAACAACCGCTTCTAGGTTTTGAGTTGACTGTGGCGCTTATGTGTGAATCTACAGAAGCGTTTTGTTGTATTGATGGAGACATCTAAAATGGCTAAACGCCGCAATTTGAAAAAAGAGAAAGCCTCTCGCAACCAAGCTTATGCTCGGCAGTTTCGCAAGAAGTCTTCTTCTTCTTCTTTCTCAAGAAACAAGCGCTATTTTGGTAATCGTGATACCAAAAACGAAAATGAAAATGAAGGTGAAGAAAAAGAGGCTGAGTAGTAATCACTCGCGACTCTTGTCTTGGGTGAAAGCAATCTCATAAAGCTCCGATAGTACCAACAAGGGACAGGTTAGTTAGCCTGTCCCTTATTTTATTTATTTGAAATGAGTTGGCTCAAATGAATAAGTGCTGGACTTAGAAATTCATTTCAGCCGCTTGTACTTTCTCAATCTGCTTTTTCTTCAAGACGAGGAAGAGTTGAGAAAACATAATCGCAACAATGAAGACCATTAGCCACTTAATCCGAGCCGGGTCTTGTAAGACAATTTCACCGTCTACTTGACCAAATCCACCGACATTAGGATCAGTGGTTAGCGCCTCACCTGCGGCGACCTCTTGCCCTTCGGAAACCACTAATTCGGGTCCTGCAGGAATGGTATTTACAACTGTGTCACCCTCAGGGGTTTGAAGAGTAACGTCGTAGCCGCCTTCTTCTAACTTGGTAATTTGAGAAATTAAACCGGCTTTTGCGGAATTGTAGACCGTGTTGTTACTCTTATTCCCAGCCGGATAAACCTGACCACGACCTCGGTTAGCACCAACGTGAACCGAGTATTTGCCAAAATGGACATCTTTTTCCGTTTTTGGATTCGGAGAAAGAACCGGGAAAACAATTTCTTGATACTGTTCACCCGGTAGAGGACCAATAATCACTACGTTTTCCTGGTCGGCACTATAGGGCTGGAAGTAAAGTCCGCCGACTTCTTCCTGTAATTCTTCAGGAATGCGGTCTTCGGGAGCAATTTTAAAGCCCTCTGGCAACATAACCACAGCGCCGACATTCAGACCGCCTTTGGAACCGTCTCCTAAGACCTGTTGGGTGTCAAGGTCATAGGGGATTTTTACCACGGCTTCAAAGACGGTATCTGGTTTAACCGATTGGGGAAGTTCCACTTCCGTGGGTTTCGCCGCGAGGTGACAGTTAGCACAAACAATCCGTCCGGTGGCTTCACGGGGAGTTTCCGGGGCGGTTTGCTGCGCCCAGAACGGATAAGCCGCCGCCGACTGAGGAAGGGAAATATCACTAATGAAGAAAAATGCCGCTGTTGCCAAAGTCAGCAAGAGGGCTTGGGTAATAATCCGCTTGCTGCTTTTGTACATCACCGATAAAGAAGGTGTTCTCATCGCTTAAGGAAAAAATTCACAATTCAAAAATGGGCTATGTCATTTGCCCCTAACGAAGGACAAATGACGAAAACAATTAAGTCCACCAAGGATCGTTATCCGTGCGGAAATCGGTTTCCGTCCACTGGGAAAAGGTCAGGGTATCGTCTTCGGTGACGTCGGCGTGAACCAAGGCTAATGACAATGGAGCCGGTCCGCGTACCACTTTGCCCTGACTATTGTACTGAGATCCATGACAAGGGCAGACGAATTTGTTCTCACTGGCATTCCAGGGAACCACACATCCCAGGTGAGTGCAGATCGCGTTGATCCCGTAGTCCGCGATCGCTTTGTCTTCGGTCACGACTACATAAGTGGGATCGCCTTTGAGTCCTTGAGCCAAGGTGCGATCGCCTGGGTTATGGCTGCTTAAAAATTCGCTAACCTGGATATCATTGCCCAAAGCATCCTTAGCGGTGACACCACCGCCAGCACCACCACTTGATGGGGGAATAAAGTACTTGACGATTGGATAGAGGGCACCGACAAAAGTACCCGTAATCGTACCAAACGTCAAGAGGTTCATAAATTGACGACGCCCCATATCGGGGACATCTGGGGAGCCAGACACTTGAGCCATAACTGAACGCCTAAGGGTATATTTTTTTTAACAACTCTGGGATGATTCCCAGCATTTTCTTTACCCCGCTCCTTTTATGAAGAGGGATTCAACCGCGAGCAGGGTTGCCATAATCCTTATGTAAGTAAGGATTTACGGCTTAAGCTATGAGTATTATTACATTCTTTGTACCCTTCTCATAAAGTAAAGAAACTTTATCTTCGTAAAAAAATGTAAACAATCAGCCAGGTAAGGGATCTATGACAGGACAAGAGTTGCACCAAATCCTGCTCAGCAAGTGGGGACGCTCTTATGACATCCAGCTTCGGCGGACTCAGGGAAAAATTTTTGTTCAGGTGATGTGGAAGTACCTAGAGCAGAAGTCGTTTCCCCTGTCCGAAGTCGAGTATCTAGAGCGTCTGGACGCCATTGCCCATTATCTTCATGGTTGGGGTGCGGTTCCCCAAGTGCAAGAGTACATCGAGCAAACTCGTGAACGTCCCCGACTCGGAAAAGCTGTGAGCATTCCGATTGAGATGGGGGAACGGGCGTCGGAATGGATGTTGGATGATTTTTAGTCATTTGTCATTTGTCATTTGTCATTTGTCATTTGTCATTCGTCATTTGTCAAAAAGTCCCCAGTACCCTAGCGGATGGGATTGTGAACTGTGACGAGTTTCGTCCCATCCGGAAACGTGGCTTCAATCTGGACTTCCTGCACCATCTCTGGTATGCCTTCCATGACATCATCCCGTGTTAGCAGAGTTGTGCCATCACTCATTAACTCCGCTACCGTGCGTCCCTCTCTCGCCCCTTCTAAAATAGCCGCCGAAATATACGCGACGGCTTCGGGATAATTCAGTTTGAGTCCGCGTGCTTTGCGTCGTTCCGCTAATAGGGCGGCGGTAAACACCAGTAATTTATCTTTTTCCTGGGGTGAAAGTTGCATAATGACTTGTCTATCTTGATCTTGATCTTGGTGCTATAGCAAAAGGCATAACGCAGAAGACTCCAGGGCATAAGCCAGGAAGCTTCCGGACAGATGACTACACTTGTTTATAGTATCTTCTTTTTCACCTATTTTTAACTGATGGGTATTTGAAGCCACGTTACACTAGTCTTTTCCCTTCATTTCATTGATTTCAAACAAACTGATCATAACTCCAGCTAAAGGAATTGCCAGAAAAACTCCCAAAAGTCCGGCAACTCTCGCACCTACTAATAAAGCAAAGAACATGACAACTGGATTCATATCAAGTGAGCCTTGCATAATTCGAGGCATCAGCAAATTCTCTTCGACTTGTTGTAAAGTTACACAAATCGCTAAAACAGTGATACTTAGCAAAATTCCTTGAGGTAACACAATTAATGCGACAATGGTAATCCCTAAGGTTGCGCCAATTGCCGGAATCAGATCAAACACTCCCGCGATCGCGGCTAAAACTAAGGCATAGGGAATTCTAAACAATACAAAAATAACAAAGGCAGAAATGCCAAAAAAAGCTGATAGTAGAAGTCGTCCCCAAAAAAATCCTAAAAAGTTGCGTTGAATAGCAAGGCTTAGCTTATTTCGGAGGGGAGGGGGAAATCGTTGAAGAATGAAAGACCAAAGCCTTCCTCTATCTAGCAACATAAAAAATGCGACAACAGTAATCAATATGAGATTAACGAACTGGGTTAATAATTCGGATAATATTGCTAAAATAATGGTAATTCCTGCAAGGATTTGATTGCGTAAAAATCCTTCAATGGCTTCGAGGTCAATTTGGAGATTCCATCTATCCAAAAACCTCTCAACTTTTCCTCCTATAAATATAACTTGATCAATAATCCCCGGTAATTCATTAGTTAATTGTTGACCTTGAGATAAAAGTGCAAACCCTATTGTAACCGTAAAAATAAAAACTATAAGAATGAGAATTAAAAATACCACAACAACGGCAACAGTATGTGGGACAAAATGCTGCAACCATCTCACTGGATAGGTGAGCAAAAATGCTAGTACTGCGGCTAATACAAAAATAGCTATAACGGCTTCAAAATAAACAATGACTTTGAAAAAAGTCAATCCTAAAATAATTAAAAGCAAATATCGAATTAATTCATGGTTAGTTAAATTTATCATAAATATAATCGATTTATTGGTGTTGAACTCCTGCTACATTTACCGAACCCTCTAAAATTATAATGACAGTTAAGGTGATCACTTTCTTGTCACATTTATCTTTTAAGATAAGCCTAATTTTCCTTGGATTGACGAGAAATATTTCTATACGACCCAGTGGGGTGATTGGTGATAATGTTGTCTTTCTCGTTTAAGGGCAAAATTATCCCACCTATCCAACGAGGGTGCTGTCCTTTGAGACAGGGTGTAGCTTTCAGCGTTTTGGCTAAACTAGCCAAACTCGTGGTTGGGAAACATTCCGTCCCAAATAAGTAAGGCGCAGACATTGCCAAACCTGGGTAAACCAGTTTCGCACTTCTGTGGTTGATGAACCGCGATAACGGCATAATAATCCTTGTGCCTGAGTTTGGGTAACTCCTGCTTTTCCTTGGCGCTGGGTTGCTGTCCACAGGCTTCTGGCATTGTCTATTATCTCCGATGATACGGGTGGTCCCATCCAGATCAGGGTTCCGACAATTGGCTGTCCAGCTAATCCATGGGGACTATCGAGTACCGCTTCCCCGCCTGGTAACCACTGACGATCAATCCACAACGGGCGTCCTTGCTGCCAGATTTCGGTATGCGATCGCCAATCCCCTTGTAAGAACCTCTCCTTCCTGGCGGTACGCCCAAAGCGGGTAATCTCCCAGGCTAACCAACTGGCTCCCGGAGCTAATTCTACCGTCATCTGCTGCTGATAAACCGCACCATTAAATACAATCGTTTCCTGAGGGAACCATTCCAAACAAGCCCCCGCCTCGACTTTGATCTGAATCTTTTGTCTCGCCCGTTGCCCATTGCTGCGATAGATTTTACTCGCCGCCGCCGTGGTAATCAAGGCTTGAGCATTTTCTTGTAGGTGAATGGTTTGCGACAAGCGATCGCCGCCGACAATACCCCCGGCTGTATGTAAGACTATCGTATGACAAACCCTTTGTCCTTCTGGGTAAAAGGGGCGCTGCACCTTCAGAGGGGAAGTTATGCGATCGCGCACTAAGCAGGTTTTACCCTGATCATCGGCATAGGCTAACTCTAAACTGCCTTGCCATTCTGTTTTGGTATTAGACATTCAGATTGGGGATCAATGAATTGGTTTTCCACAATGAGGACAAAATTTTGAGGTTCGCTTACGTTTAAACGGGTGTTTCACTTGAAGTTCTTCCGAGAATCCAGACGCCAATATACCAGCAGGTAAAGCAAATAGCCCAATTCCCAGCACCGCTAACATCGCGCCCACTAATTTCCCGATCAGCGTGACTGGATACACATCACCGTAGCCCACGGTGGTTAAGGTAATCACACCCCACCACATGGACATGGGAATATTGGGAAAGGCTTCCGCCTGCGCTTCATGTTCGGCAAAATAAATTAGACTAGAGGCGCAAAACAATAAAATAAATAAAACAAAAAAGGTTATAATTAATTCCTCTTTTTTTGAACGAATTACTCGTCCTAATGTTCTTAAGGACGCTGAATAACGGCTTAGTTTTAAAATTCTAAAAAAGCGGAATAGTCGTAAAGATCTTAAAAATCGCAAATCGGGGAACAGGAGCGGCAGATAAAAAGGAAAAATCGCAATTAAATCGATGAGCATTAAAGGGGTGAACATGAATCTTAACCGTCCCCTGATCGAATGCTTATAGTCCGGATTTACTGTACATATCCAAACTCTTAAGATATATTCCACGGTAAATGCGGCAATTGATACCTCCTCAAAAATGATAAAGTATTGTCTGTACTGATACCAAATTGAATCAACTGTTTCCAAGGTAAAAGCCATCAAATTGAGGGCAATTAATGTCCAAATAAATATATCAACTATCTGGCTAGCCGTATCCCTAATGTCCGTCCGCTCTAAGATTTGATAAATTCGCACCTTAAGTCTGTTTATCATGGCGTCTTTTGCTGAGGGATGATGGGTAAAAGACTAATGATTCATTGAATCTATGAATTATGACTTATAAATTATGCATTTTCATGTCCTATTTTTTGTTCTTTAACCTAGCTGACCGGGATAAAATAGAGTACGACTAATAACAAATGACATAAGACAAAATTTTTCAAAGTTGATGGAATGGTTCCCAATCTAGAACATCTTCTAACAACGCCCGGTAACCCATCACATTGGGATGAAGTCCATCTGAAGACAGTTGCTTTGTCCACCAAGGTGTTCCTCGATTCATCCAGACATCAAAAATATCCAGATAAGGAATCTGGCGTCTCAGACAAGCCAGACGGGTAGCTTCTTTGTAGCGGTACTGATCAGCATGAGTATAGTAGAAGCAATCCAGAAATGGCATCTTCGTTTCATCGACAGGAACCATCCCCACAAATAGAACCGGACATAAGCGCTGGGCTTGGTTGAGTAGATTTGCCAGTTCCTGTTGAAAGCTATCAAAGTCTGTATAATTACGACCCGTGGGGCGTCCGACACGGGCAGAATCATTCACGCCCACAGACAAGATTATGGCATCAGGGACGCGATTTCTCAATTCACCCCGACGGCGAAACTCATGTTCGAGACGTTCTTCGACTTGTTTGACACCATCACCTCGGACGCCCAAATTGTAGAGGACATGACCGGGACTATCGGGTAACATGTATTGGCGTCGCAGCCGTTCAACCCAGCCCCCACCTTCGGGATCACCAAATCCATAGATCAGGCTATCGCCCAAGACAACCAGTTTAAGGGGATGTCCGGGATTTCGGTGAGAGGGATGAAGACTAGGAGCAACGATGGTTTGCATAGACAGTTGTAGTTCGTCAGGTGTTTGTTAACAAATCGATACATTTGCAGGAATTGATACAATGTTACCTTATCGGAGGCTCACGCCATAATCGCTAGATTTTCTGTGTTAGCCAAGCAGGACGTTAGCCAAAGCCCAGTTAAGATTCATGGCACTGACTTAAGCTGGGTTCGTAGTAGGCACTTTAGTGCCAGAAGCGCTAAAGCGCTTACTACAAACTCTAAAGTCAGTGGCATTCCAGTTAAGATTCATGGCACTCAAAAGCGTGAATTTTGGGATTGCCGAAACCCTTGATATCCCGTAGGGTGGGCATTGCCCACCAGCTTATGCGTCAGTACCATTCCAGTTAAGATAACGAGGATGGTTTCTTCAAGTGGGGAAATCATCCTTGAGAAACCTTTCTCCCCACAGACTATGATTCAAGCCTTACCTAAACCTGTAACATTCGATGAATTTATTGCTTGGTATCCAGAGAAGTCAGAACACCATTATGAACTTCACAATGGAGTAATTATTGAAATGCCTAAACCCACGGGAAAACATTCGCGGATAGCAGGTTTCCTTATCGCTGAACTAAACTTTGAAATCCGCAGGACTTCACATCAGAGTTTTATTCCTAAAGAATGTGTGATTAAACCCATCCCTTATGAGTCTGGCTATGAACCGGATGTTATTGTGTTGAATTGCCAGACTATCGGAGATGATCCCCGATGGGAACGGGAATCTATTATTACTCAAGGATCTTCGGCACGTCTGGTGGTCGAGGTTGTTTCCACCAATTGGAGTGATGATTATGCGCTGAAGCTGGAAGACTACGAGGCGATGGGTATTCCTGAGTATTGGATTGTGGACTATTTGGGGTTAGGGGGGAGGCGTTACATTGGCAACCCCAAACGACCGACATTTAGTGTATACCAACTGATTGAGGGTGAATACCAGGTGAGTCAGTTTAGGGAAAATGACCGCATTGTTTCACCCACATTCCCGGATCTAAATTTGACGGTTCAACAGGTCTTTCAGGCTGGGGAGTGATTTTTGATACAAAAAAATATCGTATAGCGGTTTTCTATAATTTCTTTAGTAGAGTAGCTAGAGCTATCTTAAAGAATGTCCAATAAGTTAACTAACGGCAAAGTGAAAGATCAAACAAATTCCCTGGTCAAAGAAAAAGAAAAAGTGAAAACAGACAAAGGTAAATCAAAGAAATTGAAGAAGAAAGTTTACAAACGGGAATTGCGCCGACTACAGGTTGAGTTAGTCAAATTACAGGAATGGATTAAACAAAAGGGATTAAAAGTCGTCGTCGTTTTTGAAGGGCGGGATGCAGCCGGAAAAGGTGGCGTGATCAAGCGGATTACAGAATGCTTGAATCCCCGTGTGTGTAAAGTGGTGGCTCTGGGTACACCCACAGAGCGAGAGAAAACTCAATGGTATTTTCAACGCTATGTGCCATATCTGCCAGCAGCCGGAGAAATGATCCTGTTTGACCGCAGTTGGTACAATCGAGCGGGTGTGGAACGAGTGATGGGGTTTTGCACGGATGAGGAGTATCAGGAGTTTCTGCGATCATGTCCAGAATTTGAATGCATGATTCAGCGATCGGGAATTATTCTGATCAAGTACTGGTTTTCCGTGAGTGACGATGAGCAAGAACGCCGTTTTCGTCAACGCATGGAAGATCCAACCAAGCGATGGAAACTGAGTCCCATGGATTTAGAGTCTCGCGCTCGCTGGGTGGAGTATTCTAAAGCCAAGGATGAAATGTTTGCGGCGACGGATATTAAGCAATCACCTTGGTATGTGGTGGAAGCCGATGAGAAAAAACGCGCTCGTCTCAATTGCATTTCTCACCTGTTAAGTCTGATTCCCTATAAAGATTTAACACCAGACCCGATTGAGTTACCCCCCCGACAGTCGGAATTGGAGTATCACCGTCCGCCTATGTCTACTCAAACGTTTGTCCCAGAGATTTTCTAAGGTTTCGGTGAGTGTGGGGTGTCGGGTGTCGGGTGTGGGGTGTGGGGTGTCGGGTGTGGGGTGTCGGGTGTGGGGTGTCGGGTGTGGGGTGTCGGGTGTTGGGTGTCGGGTGTCGGGTGTTGGGTGTGGGGTGTGGGGTGTTGGGTGTGGGGTGTCGGGTGTTGGGTGTGGGGTGTTGGGTGTCGGGTGTGGGGTGTCGGGTGTGGGGTGTCGGGTGTGGGGTGTGGGGTGTCGGGTGTGGGGAGATGGGAAAAATGAATGACGAATGACGAATGACAAATGACAAATGACGAATGACAAATGACGAATGACGAATGACGAATGACGAATGACGGATGACGAATGACAAATGACAAATGACGAATGACCAAATCGATTGACAGCGATCGCACCTGCTGCACATAATGGTGATTTGTGTAAACTTTAGCGCGTATAATAAACCCTTGGCTAACGTTGTTGTAATCGGTGCCCAATGGGGCGATGAAGGAAAAGGTAAAGTCACCGACTTACTAAGCAAGTCCGCAGATGTCGTCGTCCGTTACCAGGGGGGGGTCAATGCGGGACATACCGTTGTGGTTCAGGGTCAAACCTTTAAGCTGCACCTGATTCCCTCTGGGATTTTATATCCAGAAACAGAATGTATTATCGGCTCGGGGACAGTAATTGACCCCCACGTTCTGATTGGTGAACTCGACCAACTCGAACAGTTAGGCATTTCTACCCAAAAGCTGCTAATTTCCGAAACTGCCCACGTCACCATGCCTTACCATAGGTTAATTGACCAGGCATCGGAAGAGCGACGGGGAAACCATAAAATTGGCACTACAGGTCGGGGAATTGGTCCGACTTACGCGGATAAATCAGAGCGCATCGGTATTCGGGTTGTCGATTTGATGGACTCGGATATCCTGCGAAAACAGCTTAATTGGACAATTAATTATAAAAATGCTGTTATAGAAAAACTCTATAATTTACCGCCCCTCGACCCTGCTACCGTGATCGATCAGTATCTCGCTTATGCTGAACGATTACGTCCTCATGTTGTAGACTGTTCGCTCAAAATTTATGATGCGATTCAACAACGACGCAATATATTATTTGAAGGGGCGCAAGGGACGTTACTTGACCTAGACCATGGAACCTATCCCTACGTCACCTCCTCCAACCCGGTAGCAGGTGGTGCTTGTGTGGGTGCAGGGGTAGGACCGACGATGATTGATCGGGTGATTGGTGTCGCTAAAGCCTATACAACCCGTGTCGGAGAGGGACCATTTCCTACAGAACTCCATGGCGAACTTGGACAACTATTATGCGATCGCGGCGCAGAATTTGGTACAACAACCGGACGTCGCCGTCGCTGCGGTTGGTTTGATGCGGTCATTGGTCGCTATGCGGTTCGCATCAATGGGATGGATTGTCTGGCAATCACCAAGCTTGATGTTCTTGATACCCTAGAAGAACTCAAGGTTTGTGTCGCCTACGAAATCAACGGTCAACGCTGTGAGGATTTCCCCAGCAATGCACGTCGGTTTGCTCAGTGTAAACCCATCTATAAAACTCTACCCGGTTGGCAACAATCCACCGTTCACTGTCGGGCATTGGAAGATTTACCCAAGCAGGCGCTGGCTTATCTGAAATTCCTGGCAGAACTGATGGAAGTGCCGATCGCACTCGTGTCTTTAGGTGCTAGCCGTGACCAGACTATTATCGTAGAAGATCCCATCCATGGACCTAAACGAGCATTACTCGACGCTAATGGTATCCCGGTAACATCGGGATAACTTGTCCTTTGTCTTTTGTCTCCTTTTTCCGAATGGCATAAGACATAAGACGAATGACTAATGACAAATGACGAATCACCAACAGTTGAAGCAAAAGACTAGCTATGGAAGTTAAAGTTGAATGTCACAAGCGAGCCGAGGGAAGTAAGCCCAAAGCCTTACGTAGAGAGGGTTTAATCCCAGCAACACTCTATGGTCACAAGGGGGCTGAATCCATCGCACTCACGGTTGAAGCTAAAGCCGCAGAAACCTTACTCAAGCAGGCTGATATTAACCATACTGCTGTTCAGGTCAACATTCCTGACTTGTCTTGGAATGGAAAAGCACTGCTGCGAGAAGTACAAACTCATCCCTGGAAGCCTATCCTCTATCACCTCAGCTTTTTCTCTGTGGCAAGTCAGGATACTATCCAAATCTCCTTACCTGTAAATTTGGTCGGAACGGCTTTTGGCGTGAAGCAAGGCGGCATTTTAGAACATGTGATGACGGAACTTCAAGTTGAATGCGCTCCGGATAGTATTCCAGAAGCCATTGAGGTTGATATCTCTAACTTAGATATCGGTGCCAGCTTGCATGTTCATGAAATTCTATTGCCATCAGGCGCTACCGCGATGGATGACCCCCAACGACCGGTGGTTAATATCCTGGGTGCGCCCACTATGCCTGCTGAGCCTTCTGAGAAATCTGAGGTCGATGAAGCAATGTCCTTGTTAGCAAACGAAGAAGAAGAAGTTTAACTTTAGAGACATCGTTTTTCGAGCCAGGGAACACCAGATTATCCCTGGCTTTTTTTAATAGGTAGACATAATAAATGTTAAGGGTGAAGAAGTCGCTGCCCTTGAGAAGCACGCTACGTTATTTGTCATTAGTCTTATGCTATTGGTGAAAGTTTGAGGAATAGTTACAGATGTCGGATCTAATTAACCAGATGAAGCAACCGGATTTTTATCCTCATCCGGTTCAAACACCGATTGAATTGATTCAAACTCATGTGTCTTACGTGTTTCTGACTGGGGATTATGCCTATAAAGTCAAGAAAGCAGTAAACTTTAGCTTTTTAGATTTTTCCACGTTGGAGAAACGAGAGCATTTCTGTTGGCAAGAGTTGCAGATGAATAAACCCCAAGCACCGGAAATTTATCTGGATGTCTTGCCGATTAGTCAAAAGGGCGATCGCTTGATTCTAGGGGATGATTCTCAGCCTGTAGAGTATGCCTTGAAAATGCGGCAATTCCCCCAGGATGCCTTGTTTAGCACGCGCTTCGAGCAAGGCAAATTGACGGCAACGGATATGGAGAACCTGGGACGAGTCGTGGCTGAATTCCATGCTCAAAGCCAAACCAATGACTACATCCGCCGTTTCGGTGCGCCTGCCAAAATTCGTGAGGCGTGTGACGAAAATTATCAGCAAACGGAAAACTATATTGGTAGGGCGCAAACCCAACAGCAATTTCAAGAAACGAAACAATTTAGCGATCGCTTTTTTGCCCAACGAGAGGCGTTATTAGAACAGCGCCTAGACAATAACCGGATTCGGGAATGTCACGGGGATTTACACCTGAGAAATATTTGCCTGTGGCAGGATAAGATTCAACTGTTTGATCGGATTGAATTTAATGAACCGTTCCGCTTTGTGGATGTGATGTACGATGTCGCCTTTGTGGTGATGGATTTGGATGCGCGGGGGGCTAAGGAGTTGGGGAAGGTGTTTCTCAATACCTATATGGAGCAAACCGGAGATTGGCAAGGGTTACAGGTATTGCCTTTGTACTTATGTCGCCAAGCGTATGTGCGGGCGAAAGTCACCTCCTTTTTATTGGATGATCCGGCGGTTCCTGAGGAGACGAAACAAGACGCCGCAAACACAGCAGCCGATTATTATCGACTGGCTTGGGACTACACGAAAACGAATTCCGGACAAGTCGTGATTATGTCAGGCTTATCGGGTTCGGGAAAAAGTACAGTAGCGCGACAATTGGCGCAGCAGTTGGGGGCGATTCACCTGCGTTCTGATGCAGTACGTAAACATTTAGCGGGTATTCCGTTGGATCAAAAAGGATCTGATCAACTTTATACTCCCAAGATGAACCAGAAAACTTACGATCGCCTGTTAGAATTGGGCATCATGGTAGCACAGCAAGGCTTCCCGGTGATTCTTGATGCGAAGTATGATCGACAGGCATTTCGAGGGGATGCGATCGCCAAAGCAAAGGCACATCAGTTACCCTTACGAATTCTACACTGTAGTGCCCCCATTGAAGTCCTACGCGATCGCCTATCATCCCGCACTGGAGATGTATCTGATGCAACTACTGATTTACTCAGTCGCCAACAAGCCACGGCTGAACCCTTCACTGAGGCGGAACAATCCCTAGTCACGACAGTGGACACGACTCAAAATTGGCAATCTCAATTAGAAGAAATGACCTTGACTTAAGGTTCAAAGAAGAGAAAAGAATTACTCCAGACACAGCGATTCTTCTGTACCTGGAGTGGGTTCTATTTGTCCATAGATCGGCAATCGCTTAGGATGCGCCCGATTAAGCGTGGCATTCACAACCAGAATGCCCACAGCCAACTCCGTTGGGATGACCGTTAGCGCAAGCGTCGCTACAGTAGTATTTGCCGTCTTTTTGCACGGCTGAATCGGTACTCACCATGCACGCGCAGGAATCACAGGCACATTGCGTTTGAGTGGCAGTTGTCATCTTTCTCTCCACGATAGAGTTTGACTCAATATCTGAACAAGTCTTCAGATATTTTTTTTAGCATAACACCTGAATGATCATTCAGATATTAAATTTCCCTTAAAATAAGCCTGCAACGCCCTAGCATACAATTCGCTGCGTGATAAGCCTAGACGTTTAGACATGGCTTCGGCGGCTTCAAAAATCGGGTCTGGGATAGAAACGGCAGTTTTCATCGTTAACCAAGAAGCTGATAACTTTTAGTATTTTAACTAACATTTTGATTTGAAGGGATCGGCATTGAGTCTAGAGTGCGATCGCGCTAGGGTTGGGTTAACGGGAGAGAGTGCGATCGCAAATATTTCAAGACAACCATTGTTATTATGATCAAAAGACCTCAAACTCCTATTCCTACCCCTAGCTATGACGACGCTCCTTAAACCATCGACCCTACTCCCGAAAGGATTACAGGTGCAGCAGATTAATAACCTCACCCTGTTCAAATTCACCGATGAATTGAGCGATCGAATGCAAACCCTGCTCGACAAGAAAAAAGCTGATCGTCTCACCTCGGAAGAAACCCTTGAACTAGAAGCCATTGGCGAACTTGACGAAATTTTTAGCTACATTAATGCCGTTATGGCTGCTAGAGCACATGACCATTCCTAAGTCGCTCTACGAAACTGTTCGTCAACGCGCCCAATTCCGGTGTGAATATTGCCACTATCCCGAACTGCTCAGTTCTGCCCCACTTTCCATTGATCATATTCAACCTCAATCTCTTGGTGGCAGCAATGATCGAAACAATCTCGCCCTTGCCTGTCGTCGTTGCATTGACATCCTCCCTCGCCGGAACAGTGAAAGCTGTAGGGTGCGTTAACGCAAGTGTAACGCACCATTCAAGCATAAAACGGTGCGTTACGGCGCGAAAATCCCCAATTTTTTTAACATTAACCCAAGGCAGCGCCTAACGCACCCTACGGGATAGTGCGATCGCGCCTTGGCTGCACTCCATCGGATAACAAGACTAACTTTAACTGGCGAGGGGTTTGGGGAGCTATAACTTCCCTAAGTCATCAAACCCCAACATAACTGCCGCGACGAATTTCCCTCAAACCATATAAAATAAACAGAATTCAAGAATAGTCACGCAATCACCGACACTTATGCCTCGCCGCGACGATCTTCACAAAATCCTGATCTTGGGTTCTGGTCCCATTGTTATCGGACAAGCCTGTGAGTTTGATTACTCTGGCACTCAGGCGTGTAAAGCCCTCCAACAGGAAGGCTACGAAGTGATACTGGTTAACTCCAATCCAGCCACGATCATGACCGACCCAGAAACCGCAGACCGCACCTACATTGAACCCCTGACTCCGGAAATTGTGGAGAAGGTGATTGCCAAAGAACGACCAGATGCCCTATTACCGACGATGGGGGGTCAAACAGCCCTGAATATTGCCGTTACTCTGGCAAAAAACGGTGTTCTTGAAAAATACGGCGTCGATCTTATTGGTGCTAAACTCGATGCCATCGAAATGGCAGAAGACCGCCAGCTTTTCAAAGAAGCGATGGGGCGCATTGGTATCGAAGTCTGTCCCTCCGGAATCGCCAGTAACCTGGATGAAGCCAAAGCCCTCGCCCAACGCATTGGCACCTACCCCCTAATTATTCGTCCAGCTTATACATTAGGCGGAACAGGGGGTGGTATCGCCTATAACCAGGAAGAATACGAAGAAATGGCACAAGCGGGGTTAGACGCATCCCCCGTCTCTCAAATCTTAGTGGAACAGTCGCTGCTGGGATGGAAAGAATATGAGTTAGAAGTGATGCGGGATCTCGCCGATAACGTAGTCATTATCTGCTCAATCGAAAACCTTGACCCGATGGGCGTCCACACTGGGGACTCAATTACCGTCGCCCCCGCCCAAACCCTTACCGATAAAGAATATCAGCGACTCCGGGATTACTCGATTCAAATTATCCGCGAGATTGGCGTGGAAACGGGTGGCTCAAATATTCAGTTTGCGATCAATCCAGTTTCCGGGGACGTGATTGTCATTGAAATGAACCCCCGTGTCTCCCGCAGTTCTGCCCTCGCCTCCAAAGCTACCGGATTCCCGATCGCTAAATTTGCGGCGAAGTTGGCGGTAGGGTACACCTTGGATGAGATTCCCAACGACATTACTCAGAAAACCCCCGCCTCCTTTGAACCCACGATCGATTATGTAGTCACCAAAATTCCCCGGTTTACCTTTGAGAAATTCCCCAACGCTAAACCCGTACTCACCACCCAGATGAAGTCGGTGGGGGAAGCCATGGCAATTGGACGCACGTTCCAAGAATCCTGCCAAAAAGCCTTGCGTTCTCTGGAAATCGGACGCTACGGGTGGGGATGCGATCGCGCCGAGAAACTTCCCTCCCTGGAACAAGTGCGGTCTGGCTTACGGACACCCAACCCTGACCGCATCTTTACCCTGCGTCACGCTTTACAATTAGGGATGACCGTCGAAGAAATTTATGAACTCACGGGGATTGATCCTTGGTTTCTAGATAAGTTTGCCGATTTACTCGAAACTGAAAAATTCCTCAAGCGCACTCCCTTAAAAAGCTTGACAAAAGAGGATCTTTGGTATGTAAAGCGTCAAGGCTATAGCGATCGCCAAATTGCCTTCGCCACCAAGAAAACCGAGGATGAGGTGAGGGTTTACCGTAAGCAACTTGGGGTTGTCGCCGTTTACAAAGTCGTAGATACCTGCGCCGCCGAATTTGAGGCACTGACCCCCTACTACTATTCCACCTACGAAGAAGAAACTGAAGTCATCCCCTCCGATAAGCGCAAGGTGATGATTCTCGGTGGTGGACCCAACCGGATTGGACAGGGGATTGAGTTTGACTACTGCTGCTGTCATGCGGCTTATTCCCTTGCCAAAGAAGGGTTTGAGACGATTATGGTCAACTCCAACCCGGAAACCGTTTCCACAGACTACGACACCAGCGATCGCCTTTACTTTGAACCTCTAACTAAAGAAGACGTTCTCAATATCATTGAAACTGAGAAGCCAGAAGGGATTATCATCCAGTTTGGCGGTCAAACCCCATTAAAACTGGCCGTTCCCCTCCAGGAGTTTTTAAACAATCCCGAAATCCCCACCTCCGCTCCCACCAAAATCTGGGGTACCTCTCCCGACTCCATTGATATAGCCGAAGATCGGGAACGCTTTGAGCAAATCCTGCGCCAACTGGATATCAAACAGCCCCCCAATGGCATCGCTCGCAGTTATGAGGAGGCGTTGAACATCGCCAAGCGCATCGGCTACCCGGTGGTGGTGCGTCCCTCCTACGTTCTCGGTGGACGGGCAATGGAAATTGTCTATTCTGACCTGGAGTTGGAACGGTATATGACCTTTGCGGTGCAAGTGGAACCGGAACACCCGATTCTGATTGATAAGTTCCTGGAAAACGCGATTGAAGTCGATGTAGATGCGATCGCAGATCATACGGGTCGGGTGGTAATTGGTGGCATTATGGAGCATATCGAACAAGCAGGGATTCACTCCGGGGACTCGGCTTGTTCGATTCCGTTTATTTCCCTGAGTCCCACAGCAATGGAAACGATTCGCACCAGTACCCATCAATTAGCCACAAAGTTGAAAGTCATCGGCTTGATGAATATCCAGTTTGCGGTGCAAGGGGAAACCGTTTATATCCTGGAAGCCAACCCCAGGGCGTCGCGTACTGTTCCTTATGTCTCCAAAGCCACCGGTGTTCCTCTAGCGGCTTTGGCGTCCCGGATCATGGCAGGAGAAACCCTAGAAGACCTGGGTTTAACCCGCGAACCGATACTCCAGCACATTGCCGTAAAAGAAGCTGTCTTGCCCTTTGATAAATTCCCTGGCACCGATGTCATCCTCGGACCAGAAATGCGGTCTACTGGTGAAGTGATGGGGATTGATACGGACTTTGGTAAGGCATTTGCCAAGGCAGAATTAGCCGCCGGTCAGCGTTTACCCCTGTCGGGTACTGTTTTTGTCTCCACCAATAACCGGGATAAAGCCAATGTTGTCCCGGTGGTGCAAGACTTGATGGACTTGGGCTTTAATGTCATTGCCACGGAAGGGACACGCAAAGCCCTTAAGGATCAGGGCTTGGAGGTTGATTTAATCCTGAAACTGCATCAAGGGCGTCCCCATGTCTTGGATGCGATTAAAAATAAGCAGATTCAGTTGATTATTAATACCCCAACCGGAGAAGATGCCCAAGCCGATGGTCGGTTAATTCGGCGCACCGCATTGGCTTACAAAATCCCAATTGTTACCACGATTGCTGGTGCAAAGGCAACAGCCGGGGCAATTCGTTCATTGAAGTCTGAGCCTTTAGATGTGAAAGCGTTGCAAGATTACATTTACGAGACTCAGTAAGCAGTGATCGGCATCAACAATGTCCGGTGACCAATGAACCGTTATCGGGCGTTGCAGATCACAAACTAACTGCCTAAAGTTCAATCCGGGTTTGACTGCCATTGCCTAAATGCCAGCAAATCTAATGGACTTTAGGCGAAAACAGGGATTGAGTTCAGGAAGAATGTATTTGTATATACTTAAAAAAAAAGAATCTCCTGATAAATTCTTAAACAAATACGAATTGACCTGAGTTAAAATTACACTGGAAGAAAAATCGACGTAAAATTGGGGTAAGTTGGGTTGTAGAGAATCAGTGATGGGTAAACTCGCGTTGTCTGAACCGACAGCATCGGTATCCTGTACTGCCATTTCCTGAAAATGTGACCTCGACAACAAACAGCAGGAGCAATCCTTAATCATAATCATTCCACCGTAGAATACAGTGTAAGTCATAAACTGCTGCCCCATCGGTCAAATCGCCCAACGTTAATTAATAGTTAAGCAGATTGTGAATTGCGATGGCTGTATCGGTTTCTCAGGCGGCAACATGTCCCAACAGCACTCAAATTCCGGTGTCTTTGAAATCTCCTCCCATAACACCTATTCCGGATACTCTGGTGATCACCTATCTCCAGATGACTGATCCGACCCAATTCCGTCCGGCGTATCTTAACTACCCGGATGGGATCAAAATGATGTGTATGGATACGCCTGATGTTGCCTTCTATCGGTTCCTTTACAGTACCGTAGGCAAACCCTGGCGTTGGCGCGATCGCTTATCCTACTCCGATGAAGAACTGCAAGAGATTCTCACTGTCTCTGAAACCAGTATTCATGTCCTTTATGTCAACGGTGCGCCCGCCGGATACATTGAGTTGGTCAAGCGTCGCGAGGGACCGTCGGGTCGGTTCTACTCGACAGAAATTGTCTATTTTGGGTTGCGCGAAAACTATCTAGGGCGGGGGTTAGGCAAGCATTTACTCAGCCATGGGATTGCTTACGCTTGGAACAAAGGAACCCAACGCCTCTGGATTCATACTAGCAATCTGGATAGTCCTTACGCCCTGGATAATTGCATTAAACGGGGCTTTAAAATCTATCGGATTGAGAAAGAACCCATGCCAGAGTTGTATCGGGAACCCTGAGGGGAGCTGGGGAAGCTGGGGAAGATGGGGAAGCTGGGGGAGCTGGGGAAGCTGGGGAAGCTGGGGGAGCTGGGGAAGCTGGGGAAGCTGGGGGAGCTGGGGAAGCTGGGAGATAAAATTTCTATAACCCATTACCCTATTGCCTATTCCCTATTGCCTATTGCCTATTCCCTGGCGCGTAGCGCTATATTGTCTTCACTTCATAGAACTACAGCATCAGCGACCAATGCGGAAGTCGCAGAGAAATGGCACAATATTGGTCTGTCGATCAGCAAAAGTCTTAAGCGTAATGGATTAAGGTAGAGAGATAGTTTAATCATTCTCCACCGGATCAGGGTTAACCATTTCCAACGCTGTCAGCCAACTGATGTATCCATTGCCGTTCAGTTACCGTAGTTAAGCACGAGAGTCAGTGTGAGAGCCTAGAGTTCAGCCTAGCTGTTCGTTCCCTGTCAGTTAGGGATGATTCTCCTTTTCGATTGTCAGGTGTACATTTACTAATCTGGGAAACATTTTCACCAATGTCTCCAAGCCAATACTACAGCATCACCCACCGACTATGCAGACTATCGAAAAGACAGAAACCAAACTCCTAGAGCTGAAAACCCGCCTGAGTGAGATTACCGATATTGAAGCCGCCGCGTCTTTGTTGTATTGGGATCAGGCAACCTATATGCCGCCCAAAGGCGCAGCCGCTCGCGGACGGCAGTTAGCAACGTTGCAACAAATTTCTCATAGTAAATTTACTGATCCAGCTATGGGTGAGCTTCTAGAGGACTTACGCTCCCTAGAAGCCAGTTTGCCCTACGACTCGGATGAAGCCAGTTTAGTGCGGGTAACCCGCCGCAAATATGAGCGGGCGGCACGGGTTCCCGCCACGTTTATGGCAAAATTTTCTCGCCATCGTACCGATACTTATGGGGCTTGGGTTGCCGCACGCCCGGAAAATAATTTTGCGGCTGTTGAACCTTATCTGGAAAAAACCCTGGAGTTGAGCCGGGAATTGGCGAACTTTTTCCCCGAATATGATCATATTGCCGATCCGTTAATTGATTTTGCCGATTATGGGATGCAAGCGGGTTTTTTGCGATCGCTGTTTGCCCAGTTGCGAGACGAATTGGTGCCGATTGTGGAAGCGATTACCGCCCAACCGATGACGGATGATCGGTGTTTGCATCAGTATTATCCGGCTCAAGATCAGTTAGCCTTTACGCTGAAAATCATTGAGCAGTTGGGGTATGACTTCCAACGGGGACGACAAGATCAAACCCATCACCCGTTTATGATTAACTTCTCTACAGAGGATGTGCGAATTACCACTCGCGTCTACGACAATGACTTAGGACAGGCGCTGTTTAGTAGTATTCATGAAATGGGTCATGGGTTGTATGAACAAGGGATTAGCCCAACCTTGGAAGGAACACCCTTAGCGGGTGGGACTTCGGCAGGGATTCATGAAAGTCAATCTCGATTGTGGGAAAATATCGTCGGGCGCAGTCGCGGCTTTTGGCAATTCTTCTATCCCCAACTACAAGCTGCGTTTCCCCATCAACTTAAGGATATTTCCTTAGAGACATTCTACCGAGCCATCAACAAAGTTGTGCGATCGCTCATTCGCACGGATGCAGATGAGGTGACGTACAACCTGCATGTGATGATTCGCTTTGATTTGGAACTGGACTTGCTAGAAGGGAAATTAGCCGTCAGGGACTTACCGGAAGCCTGGAGAGAACGCTATCGGTCTGATTTAGGCATTGTCCCCGAAACGGATATGGATGGCGTTCTCCAAGACGTTCACTGGTATACCAGTCAAATTGGCGGGATGTTCCAATGCTATACCCTGGGCAACTTGATGAGCAGCCAAATTTTTGAAGCCGCCTTAGTCGCTCATCCGGAAATCTTAGCTAACATTGAACAAGGACAATTCAGTACCTTGCATAATTGGTTAAAAGAAAACATATACCAACACGGTTGCAAGTACACGGCGGCTGAATTAATCAAGGGCGTCACTGGTGCAGATTTGCACATCGCTCCATTCATCCGTTATATCCGGCAAAAGTACGGGCAACTTTACGATTTGTAAAGATTGCTTGATTTTTCCTGTGTGGCTCAACCGCATAAAACACTCATGCAGCAAGGTTTTAATTAACTGACCTGCTCAATTACCCCTGTTACCCTGCGCCCGAAAAAAAGTGGTTACGCTTCTGTTACCGCTTTGGAGTAGGGCGTTTTTCCGGAGTCATACCTCTCGACTTCTATCCTTTTTGAAGAAAGCGCTTGGGACGTTGTAATGCTCAATCTAATCCAGAACGTACTCGATTGTGAAGAACGCAATGATTTACGCCAATTTGCCAGTCAATTAAAACAGTCAGGACCCCGGTATCTACTGCGAAACGATATTCTGTCTGATTTTAGTAAATACTGCGCTGACCAGGAAAAACCGGACTATTTTTATCATTCGTCGAATCTAGGACGACTGATTTATTACACTCAGGAAATTATTCTCGATCAGGAAAGTCTTTATCTGATCATCCGACCCAAGATTGCCGAACAAGAAGCGTTTCAAGTTCTAGAAGACTTAACCGTTGAGCCGATCACGGTTCAACAACTACTTGATGTGCGCGATCGCTTCGTCAACCATTATCGTCCCAATGAAGGGGATGTCCTGGAACTGGATTTTAAACCATTTTATGATTATAGTCCAATTATTCGGGACTCCAAAAACATTGGCAAGGGGGTTCAGTTCCTGAATCGCTTTCTGTCTAGTAAACTGTTTCAAGATCCGCGCCAATGGCAAGAGTCGTTATTTAGTTTCCTCAGTCTCCATGAAGTACAGGGGACTCAGCTTTTAATTAACGGGCGGATTAAAAGCCAACAACAGCTTTCTGATCAGGTAAAATTAGCCCTCGGTGTTGTCAGCGAGCGCCCCGATGATGAACCTTATGAAAGTTTTCGTTTCAAACTGCAAGATATGGGGTTTGAAGCGGGTTGGGGGAATACCGCTAGTCGAGTCCGAGAAACCTTAGAAATCCTGGATGAACTGATTGATTCTCCGGATCACCAGGGGCTGGAAGAATTTCTGTCCCGCATCCCAATGATTTTTCGGATTGTCTTAGTTTCAATCCATGGGTGGTTTGGACAAGAAGGTGTTTTAGGGCGTCCTGATACCGGGGGTCAAGTGGTTTATGTGCTGGATCAAGCCCGGAGTTTGGAAAAGCAGCTACAAGAAGATATTAAACTGGCTGGGTTAGAGTTGCTGAAGGTCAAGCCAAAAGTTATTATCTTATCCCGGTTAATTCCCAACAATGATGGCACCCGCTGCAACGAACGCCTGGAAAAAGTTCATGGTACGGATAATGCTTGGATCTTGCGGGTTCCCTTCCGAGAATTTAATCCCAACTATACCCAGAACTGGATTTCTCGGTTTGAGATTTGGCCCTATCTGGAAACTTATGCGATTGATGCGGAAAAAGAACTCCGGGCAGAATTTCAAGGGGTTCCTGATTTCATTGTTGGCAACTATTCAGATGGCAACTTGGTGGCATTTCTCCTATCCCGCCGCATGGATGTTACCCAGTGTATTGTCGCTCATGCCTTGGAAAAATCCAAATACCTATTCAGTAATCTCTACTGGCAGGAATTAGAAGACCAATATCATTTCTCGATCCAATTTACGGCTGATTTGATTGCCATGAATGCGGCAAATTTTATTATCAGCAGTACCTATCAAGAGATTGTCGGGAAGCCGGATAGTGTGGGTCAGTATGAATCCTACCAAAATTTCACCATGCCGGATTTATATCATGTGGTGAATGGAATTGAGTTATTTTCACCTAAGTTTAATGTGGTGCCGCCGGGAGTGAATGAACAGGTTTACTTCCCGTATACTCGTAGTCAGGATCGGGTGCCTCGCGATTGTGAACGGTTAGAGGAGTTACTTTTTACCTTAGATGATCCGTCTCAAGTTTATGGCAAGTTAGATGATCCAACAAAGCGCCCCCTCTTCTCCATAGCACGTCTTGACCGGATTAAAAATCTCACCGGGTTAACTGAATGTTTTGGTAAGAGTAAAGCGTTACAAGAACAGTGTAACCTGATTTTAGTCGCCGGGAAATTACGCACGGAAGAATCAACGGATAACGAAGAAAAGGATGAAATTGTTAAACTTTACCGACTCATCGACGAATACAATTTACACGGTAAAATTCGTTGGTTAGGGGTGCGCTTACCCAAGCGGGATTCTGGGGAAATCTATCGGGTAATTGCGGATCACCGAGGTATTTTTGTCCAGCCTGCGCTATTTGAAGCCTTTGGTTTGACTATTTTGGAAGCGATGATTTCCGGGTTGCCCACGTTTGGCACGCAGTTTGGGGGTCCGTTGGAGATTATTCAGGATAAAGTGAATGGGTTCTTAATTAACCCCACGAATCTGGAAGAAACTGCCCAGAAGATTTTGAATTTTCTGTCTAAATGTGAACAAAATCCAGATTATTGGTTGGAGATTTCCAATCGGGGAATGGAACGGGTGTACAGTACCTATACCTGGAAGATTCACACCAGCCGCCTGTTATCGTTGGCGCGGATTTATGGGTTTTGGAATTACACCTCGAAAGAAAAACGGGAGGATTTGTTGCGGTATATTGAGTCATTGTTCTATCTCATTTACAAGCCTCGCGCCCAACAGTTGTTAGAAGAACATCTGAAGCGTTGATTGTTTGGTGAGGAGATAGATAAGCGTTAATGTAGGGGCGGGTTTAGGAACAAAATTAACAGCGAAAACTATAACATTTCGACCAAAACCCGCCCTGTCTCATCCTGTAACTGTTCCCCGTTCCCCGTTCCCTGTTCCTCAACATAACGTATAAAACTCATCTATCTATCAGGAAAAAATCATCTTGATTTAATGATCATCGGATTAACTGAAAGTAAACCCAGTTTCCCCGATACATTCCCTTTGAAGAGAAATAGCCAAACCTACACTCTAAAATGGGATGTATTTAATGCTGATAGATCGATCAAAATTCCGATGAAATTTCCCAGCAGTCTGCTCAAATTATTATGTAAACCCTTACCCAAATTTGACCCTTTTTCACTACAGTTGCGATTAACGGTAGGCATCGCCGTCGTATCGATTACAGGATTAAGTGCTGTTGCCATCTGGACGAGTTGGTACATGCAGCAAATCCTGATTAAAGCCCAAAAAAATCATATTCAATATCTGAGCGATCGCTTCCCCCATGATGTAGAACGTTATAGTGAGATGATGTCCCTAGAAACAGGGATGCAAAAGGCGATTGACAACTTAACTACGGGAGATACGCTGTTATGGGTACGTCGTTCTGATGGCTCAATTACGGCTCAATCCTCAGCCTTACAGCTTAATCCCACCAATAATTTATTGTCCTCAAAGATACCCCTAATTCCTAAACTCTATCGGGTGAACGGACGCTATTGGATCGCTTGTGGTACTCCCTTACAGGTGCAGGGTGAACGGCTGGGTAAGATGTATGTGGCAAAGGATATTACCAGCGAACAAACCATGTTTTTGAGTTTGATTCGCACGTTAGGAATTGCCAGTTTGCTCTCCATTACCGTTATGATTGTGGTTATTTCCTTTTATATTAAGCGATCGCTGCAACCGTTATGTCAAATGAGTCAACTCACCCAAACTATTTCCGCTGACGATTTAGGACAAGCGCGGCTGCATCTGGATAAAGCGCCGAGTGAGGTGAAAGAATTAGCGCAAACCTTTGATAATATGTTGAACCGTCTGTTTGAAGCGTGGGAACACCAGCGGCAATTTGTCAGTAATGTGTCCCATGAATTGCGAACGCCGTTGACGATTGTTTCTGGATATCTGCAAAGCACATTACGGCGCGGTAAAAACTTAACGCCACCTCAGCAGGAAGCCTTGGGAATTGCCGCTGCTGAAGCCGATCGCACGGTTCAACTATTACAAGATTTATTGGACTTAGCCCGGGTTGATCATGGCAGAATGCATTTTCATTTAGAACCCTTTGTACTTAATGATTTGGTCGCCGAAGTTGTAGAGATGGCGGTACAATATAGTAATCGAGTGATTAATTGTGATAGCGTGAGTGACGTGATTGAAGTGTTAGCCGATCGCGATCGCCTCAAGCAAGTGTTGCTGAATTTAATTGACAATGCGGTAAAATATTCAGACCCCGATCAACCTGTTACCGTAACCTTAGACCAACAGGGGGAACAGGTGAGGATTCAGGTGTGCGATCGCGGACAAGGTATTCCCTTAGCGCAGCAATCTCGTATCTTTGAGCGATTCTATCGGGGAGACGAAAATCGCGCCCGTTCCCCAGGAGGAACAGGTTTAGGCTTATCGATTGTGAAGACTTTGGTGGAAGGGATGGGGGGTCAAGTTAGCGTGCGATCGCAACTGAGTCAAGGGAGTGTGTTTACAGTATTATTGCCTGCACCAAGTTAGAGATAGCCTCTCAGCTAAAACTCGAAGATTTGTTCTCACATAGTTACGTAGGGTGGGTTAGGCGGGACTTAAATTCAGGCGATAATGATTAATCTGAAGTTCCCCTTTGACAAATAGCTACACTGTATGCGTATCCCGGCTTAGGGCGATTTGACTTTCGGGTTCACTGGGTACAAATCAGGCTAACGCCCAATAAATCTAAAGCTTTCCTTTGCACAGGAGTCGGTTCTGTTACCTTGTCAAAGTCGAAATTCACACCTGGGATATTAGACTGAATTCGATTGTTAACAATCGTGCCTAAATCAGCCAATAAGGTTTGAAAGCTATGCACGGGTAAGTTATCGGCTGTCCGTTTTCTTTGGGCTTTGGCAGAAGCTGAATGGCTCTTCGTCGAAGGGTTCACAATTCCTTTGCGTAACTCAAGAGCATTTTCCCAATCATCTTCATCGAAAAGAATCGG
>NZ_JAVKEA010000241.1:0-5802 GCF_040221695.1 Coleofasciculus sp. E2-BRE-01
TGGATGCTTTTTAAATTCAGAGTTCGCGGCGAAAAAGGATCTCCAGTTCCGATCTAATCCTCTTAAAACTTGCTGCGATACTTTCGCGGGTAAGGCTTTGTATTGTTCGGTCTCTTTCATCAAGGAAGCCATCTGATTATATGTCAAATACCCATGACCATAAATCCAGTTTTGACGGATGAGATAATTGGCTGAGTTGTAAAGATTTTTAGACTGCCAAGACAAGCGATCTATCGACCTCCAAAGACGATGCCCTTTTTTGATTATATGTCTTTGGGCTAGTAGCATTATTGTCCGTGAGATTTTAACTCGGGCCAAATCTTTTCGGTTTTTCGTTTCGACCTTCTTAATCCGTACATCTGCGAGCAAAAAAAAGTAATAATGGCGATTAAGTCTTCCATTAATTCATCTTTGTTTCCACCACCTCCAGGCAGTTCGATAACTGACTCCTGCTTTTTTGGCATAGTCTGAGAATTTTATCTCTATATATTACCAAACATAACTATACCTGACTATATTGTTATTGAAACTTTACAATACCCATTACTATCGCCAACTTATTTTGAGTAATGTCATAACGTTCCAAAACCTGTTTGCTTTAGCACTGTCCCTGCTTTTCCCATGCCTAAATTTTGTCAAAGACTCATGCGAAATGTTAACAAAACACCTTCTCTACGACTGTTCCTCATCCTCCTCTGACTCATCCAGATACAAACTAATGAACTCTTCTGCTGCTGCTGGATTAATTTTATTCAGTCCCTTCCTAATTTCTAGGATGGCATCGCCGACGGGATCGGCAACCTCATAAACCCAGCGGTGAACATTAGAACGCCCCACTTGCATTACCACGGCTAATCGATTTTGAGTAATGCCATAACGTTCCAAAACCTGTTTGAGTGCTTTGCCTGCTTTTCCCATGCCTCAGATTGTGTCAAAGGCTTACAACCGGGTAAATGGTTGACAAAGCCCGTTCCCTACAACGATTCCTCACCCTCATCTGACTCATCCAGATACAACCTAATGAACTCCTCGGCTGCCGCTGAATTAATTTTATTCAGTCCTTTTCTAATTTGGAGGATAGCATCACCGGATGGATCTCGATTTTCATTAACCCAACGGTTGATACTGGAACGTCCAATACCCATCGCCACCGCCAACTTATTTTGGCTAATGCGATAGGTATCTAACACCTGCTTTAACACTGTGCCTGCTTTTCCCATGCCCTTGATTGTGTCAAAGGCTTACAACCACGTAAATGTTGACAAAGTTCTACATCAAGATAAAATTAGTAGTGTTGCACTTTGTCAACATAACCGTCAACTTGAAAAGCAGTTAAATCCTTATGACACAAGAGTTTATTCCCAACCCAACCCCCAACCCGCAAACCCCTCTCCCTGCCAATCCACCATCAGAACCCAATCGAGTCCCCCTCAAAGTCTTAGTCATTAGCACTCCCCAAGGCGTCAGTAACACCATTCACGCCTTTTACCGCCTTGGCTACGCCCAAGTCAGTGAATGGAGCAAACCTCAGCCGACTCAAAATCCTGGTGAGGTAATGAGTATCCTGAGTCGCCGTATTCAGGTTGACTAATCGGTAGCAAAAATAACCTAACCCCCTTCTGTCGCTAACAAGGGGGAACAAGACACTCATCTCAAATCACGAATAGTCATGCAATCGCTACGCCACCGCATCAATCACCAAACCTTTGTCATCACCCTCCAACAAATCGCCAAATACCTGAACATTAATCCAAAGCGCATCCTCAACTGGGAAAAGTGGTATCGAAGGATTGGGCGGTTACTTTATTAGTTACCGCAAGCTAGAACAGTGGATTGCCGCTTGTCGTACCCTAATCCGTTTCTGCCCAAACCTGGAAACCCTCAATACCCTTTGGTTACTCATCCAGCAAGAATCTCAACGATACACAAAAGAAGCCTTTTCTCGACTCGAAGCCATCTGGCAACAACGGCAAACGTATTTGCGCGATCGCTATGTCAAAATGAGGAAATCTTGGCACACACGATGAGGACGCTAACCCTGATGTTCAGAATCGGTAAAATACTCACCGCTTTATCACTCTCGCTATTTTTACTGGTAACGGCTTGTGCCGCACCATCCACCGCTCCCCCACCCTCAACCGAAGCGCCTCAAACTAGCACTCAGCAACCTACTCAGGTTTCCGGTGAACCTTTAGCTGGGGGGCAGTTTAATCAATTCTTCCCCGACGCTAACGGTGATTATAAGCGCATATTTGCCCAAGAGAAAACTGGATTTGCCGAAGCGAAGTTGAAACAGGATGGCAAGGATGTGGCGGTGCTGTCGATTAATGATTTAGCCAATAACCCCAGTGCAGCGAAGAAATTCCAGGATAGTTCTAAAACAATTGCCGGGTATCCTGGTGTGGAACGGGGGAAGACACAAACAGCGATTCTGGTTCGCGATCGCTTCCAAGTCAAAGTCCAATCCCGTGACGACTCTTTTACCCCTAGCGATCGCGAGGCTTGGTTAGAAAAGTTTGATCTGCAAGGATTATCCCAACTCAAATAAAATTGGTCATTCGTCAAAACACTGATTTCCCAGATTTATTGTCCAGATACGGGTAGGGGATGAAAGCTTAGTTACACTGATTACACAGAAAGGTTAGTTCTCTATAATTGGTCATTGGTCATTGGTCATTGGTCATTTGTCCTTGGTCATTGGTCATTTGTCCTTGGTCATTGGGAACAAATTAAAGATATCATTGAAACGATTTATAGGAGATTTTACATGAGTAAATCTATTATTGAATTAGTTGATAATTTACCTGAAGGTGGACTAACCGTTTCCGTCTTGAAAGCCTTAGATTTTGTTGCTCCTGGTGATTGGCAAAATGTGGTTGGCTTTGAAAATACCGTGCGCGAGGTTACAGGGGAAGATGATCCGGCATTAATTCAGGATATTAGTGAACGCGCTCTTTGGCTCTATAACGACAAGTCCCAAGGCTATCAACGGGCAATTTGGCTTTTCCAATCTGTTGATAGTGCGGATTTTGCTCTCGGTGCGGCAGCTTTAGCTAATAAAATCGGTGAACGAGTTTCGTTTCTGGGATTTTTAAATCGGCTTACGCCCAAAGCTGATACGGCACAAACTATCGATTTGTGTTTAAAAGTTGTGGCGGAATTGGTGGCGTTTTGTCAAATTAACGGCATTCCTGGAGACAGTATCGGGGATTTTGTCAATGCTTTAGCTGACTATAGCGGTGAGTCGATGATCCGAATGGCGGGACTTATCTGTATTGATGGTTTGATTCCCCTGGGTCCTGATTTCATTCAAGTGGCACAATCAACGCTTTCTGGATTAAGTCCCTCGCGCTTAGAGCAAAATTCCAGCTTTCAACAAATCAGCGGCTTGATTCCGGGAAATAGTTCTGAAGGCAAGCTGAACTTTATTGGGGAAAGCTTCGATGCGGTAAAAGGTTGGATGGGTGGCGTAGTCGCGGCGAGAGGGTTAACGCCACAAAAGGTGGTTAATAATCTGCAAGGATTTGTGGAAATTGCGGATGATAAGTTGGATTATCTGGCTGCATTTTTAGACACGTCAACGAATTATTACGAACATACTGGTACTCAAACCGTCGCCCGCCGTTTAATCGAACGAGCAGCGGCTGAAATTTGATCAATAAATTCCCCGTTCAATCTATAAAAAGTAGACGGCGAATGAGTAGACGGCGAATGGAATTCACGTCTACACAAACAAAGTCCGCCTGCGCGGACTTTTAAGACAAATTTTAGTTAATTTCCCCCAACCCCCCTCATTCCCCTTATAGATCCCCTTCCGTCCCCCTTCAAAAAGGGGAGACCAGTCGTTACACAAAACTAAAGTAACTATCATTCAAACTCAGACTGCTTTCACCTTGTACAATACCAATCAATTCATCTTGACCTGATGGTGTAGAAGACTGGAGGAAAACACCAATTCCTGATGGTAAACTGGGCGAAACAGTGGCGAGTTGATAGTCAGCCGCACTGCCATGAAGTTCGATGATATCTTGGTTGATATCAAAATCAGTAATGAGGGCGTAATCGCTAGAACCAGCGGTTGTCCCGTCAGCATCATCATAATAGGCGGTGAATGCATCTCCAAGTTGGAATACATCCGCACCAAAGCCACCGATAAGACTATCCACTTCCCCTAAACCGGGATTTGCCAGATTGAGTTCAACGCCGATTAACAGATCATCGCCGCGATCGCCAAATAACATATCATTCCCTGTACCGCCGAAGAGATAGTCATCACCGCGATCGCCAAATAGCATATCACTTCCAGCTTCACCAAACAGGTTATCATCGCCGCGATCGCCAAACAAGGTATCATCGCCGCCACCGCCTACTAAATCATCATCATCGCGCAAGCCAGAGAGAATGTCATCACCAGGAGTGCCAAACAAGATATCATCGTCATCGGTGCCAATGAGTTCAGTATCGGAAATTAGCACATTGTCATAATCCACAAATAAACCATTATTAGCATTATTGGTTTCATCGGTTTCAGGAAGTGTTCCGTCTTGATCAATGATCATGCCAATGTAGTAAATTCCATCACCATTCCAGGTAGAATCATTAATTCCTGGCAAGGTTAACCCCGTGGTATAAGCACCAATGCTGTTACCCGCTAAACCATTAATTGTTGCACTACCGAGGAATTGATCCGCCGTATCGATAGTATTATCGGTAGAAACGTAGAAAGAAACATCAAACGCTCCGGCGGCAAACATTTCCGTGTTTTGCACTTCAAAATTGACATCGAAGTGATCACCAGCCGCTAAGGGTTCCTGCACTAAGTTGAAGTCTACGCCAACTAAATCCGACAGTTGGGTATTATTGATGACCACATTATCCTTATCCAACATCAAGCCAAGATTGGCATTATCCGTTTCAATTGTTTCCGTGATATCATCACCGGAATCAATCATCATGCCGATATGGTAGCTGCCATCTCCACTCCAGAACGCATCATTAGCTTCAGGGAGAATAAAGTTGCTCGTAAATGTGCCACTGCTATTGGCTGCCAATCCAGTGAAACTGATTGTATCCAGCAGTAAATCTGAGTTGCTAATACTACTATCACTGGAAAGATAGAAGGAAACATCAAAAGCACCAGCGCTGCTTCCTGTGTTACTAATGTCAAAATCAATGTTGAAACTATCCCCGGCATCTAGAGGTTCTGGAGTGACATCAAAATCAGACCCGGATAAGTCAGCTAATTGGGTATTATTGATGGCTACATCATCGTAGTCGAACAGAAAGCCAACATTTGAGTTATTGGTTTCATTGACTTCCGTAACATCTGAACCCGAATCAACCCGCATACCGATGTAATAGGTATCATCTCCATATAAATCCCAGAAGGAATGATTAACTCCTGGCAGGTTTAAGCTAGTGCTAAAGGAGCCTGTACTGTTCCCAGCTAACCCATTAATCGTGGTACTGCCTAACAAATGATCTACAGTGCTAATTGTGTCATTACTGGAGAGATAGAAAGACACATCAAAAGCACCAGCGCTACTTCCTGTATTGCTAATGTCAAAATCAATGTTGAAACTATTACCTGCATCTAGGAGTTGTGGAGTGACATCAAAATCCAAGCCTGATAAGTCAGCTAATTGGGTATTATTGATGGCTACATCATCGTAATCGAACAAAAAGCCAACATTTGAGTTATTGGTTTCATTGCTTTCGGTAACATCTGACCCCGAATCAACCTTCATACCGATGTAATAGGTATCATCTCCATATAAATTCCAGAAGGAATGATTAACACTG
>NZ_JAVKEA010000242.1:0-2686 GCF_040221695.1 Coleofasciculus sp. E2-BRE-01
CAATAACAAGCTGTGACCATCGGGAACTCCTAAACCCTTGAGCGGCTCTCCTAAGAGATTAACGCCTGCGGGTGCAATTGAGCGATTTTCGATACGCCCAGGAGCCATTTCATTAAAGAAAAATGCATCTGGGTTAACAGTGAGTAAGGGTAAAGCTTCTGGGTCAGTTGCGCTAAAAACACCTTGATTGCCAAAACCAATTGCATTGGCTGTAGAGGCGGTAAAGGAACCGCCAACATTCAACCGCGCATTCTCTCCAAAAACAATCCCATTGGGATTGATTAAAAATAGATTGGCTGTGCCATTTGCCCGAATTAACCCGTCAATATCAGAAATCTTAGAACCTGTCACCCGACCAAAGATATTCTCAATCTGTAAAGCATTATTGAAAAATGCCTCACCCCCTGTCTGTACGGAAAATGCCTCAAAACTATGGAATAGGTTTACCCCTCGCACTGTTCCCCCTTCAATTAGGCAAACCGGACACCCTGTCACTTGAGAATTTACTGGGAGTGTATTATCGGGGACAACTTGAGCCGATACCGTCGTGATATTTGCCCAAAAACCGAGAACAACGCTGCTGGCAAAGCAAAAGTGAGTTTTAATCTGTTTCATTGCGATTTTACCTTACAGCTTTTACCTAAATTAAAAAGGTTAAACTAATGCTTATTCTATACTTTAATAACTCCCTTAAATTAATGATTTTCTTGCTAAATTGCTACAATGTTTTTTGCTGAATCATTAATCATGGCTGAGATGCCGTTTCAGAAACCTGGCAATTGACCGAATTTTGCCAACCGCCATGAGGTGTTCCATTGGGGACGTAAGCCGTCAGCACCACATTACCTTCTGCATCAATAATCCAACCTTGGGCTTCAATAATCTGCTTGGGAGGATGATAAATAGGAGAATTCTCCCCGTCTGCTTGTCCTTCTATTTCCTCATCTTCTTCCCTGGCTATCACCGTGCCAAAATCATCTTGTACCAAATCGGGGCTAAATAAATCCGTCGGGTTTTCAGGTAAACCACCTCGTCCAGTGATAGTAAATTGATTCTGACGATTACTAGCTGCACACATTTGGTTAATTTGTCCAGAGGGGTCAACCAAAGTGCTGGGGAGTTGAGTTAGTCCGCGACTTGGATCAAGGGATACATTAAGTGTGATTTCACCAGAATTGCCAAACTGAGAACTGGCATCAATATCATTGGTGCGATTTCCGGGGATGGCTGGACGTTCTTCAATGCCAAAGATGCCTTGACTGGTGATGGTGATGCGACCTCCTTGTCCGAAAAAGGCATTGGCGGTGATATCACTATTTTCATTGGGAATGGAAGTGATTAAGTCTGCATCAATAGAGATATTTCCACCATTTCCGTCTACTCCAGTCGTTCCTGCGGTGGTGGAAATGCGACTGTCACGGCGCATTAGCAGCAAGTCATCAAGTAGTAGAGTAATATTGCCACCTGTGTTACTGGCGGTTTCGGCTAAAAGATTGGCTTGATTATCTAGGGTAAGGGAGTCGCCACGAATCTCGATATTACCCCCTACCCCAATACCTTGACTATCAACAGCAATGTTGGCGTTATCCAAAATCTGTATAGTTTTTGGATTTTTGATAAAAATACTGCCACCGTTACCAGAAGAGTTGAGTTCCGTGTTGGCAAAGAATCCGCTGTTTGTACCAGATAGGAGTAAATTTTCCTGAACTTTTACTATAATATCTCCGGCATTGTCGCTGCCAAAAGCTGTAGTGGCAATTTGCCCATTATTGATTAGTTTAACGTTATCGGCAGTTATGGTAATATTTCCACCTGCACCAATAAAAGATTCAGCTGAGAGTCTGGCTATATCTTGGACTAAAAATAGGGAAGTATCAATTTTTATATCACCCGCATTTCCTTTTAACCTTGTTGATCTCGTATCAACAATAGCAGTAGTAAAAAAGCCAGTAACTACTAAAGCTTCCGGTGGAGTTCGCAGAATTTCTACCGATTCAGAAGCTTTCACCATTATATCTCCCCCATTCCCCTCACTAATTGTAGCGGCGACAACGACTGCTCCATCACGAACAATCAGACGTCGAGTGTCAATGATGATATCTCCAGCAGCTCCAGTTGCACTCTGCAAAGTTGAACTAACCAAGCCAGAACCAATCAATTCCACGGATTGCAAAACGCGGACGCTAAGATTTCCGCCGATACCCTGACTAAAGGTAGGGCTGAATACAATCGCCCCATCTCGAAGCTTTAGTTGCTTAGTGTTGATCTCAATAGCTCCCCCTGAACCTGCACCCACCGCACCAGTAAACAAGCCAGTACCTGGGTTAGAAGGGCGAAGTTGTCCAGATAAACTACCGACTACATAAATTTGTTCAAAGTTTTCAAATCCAGTTCCTATCAGCTCAACCAACTCAGAAGCATCCACTTTTATCCCCTCGCCAGCTTCTGAACCCAGAGTAGTCGCGAGTATCTGAGAACCTTCCTTGAGCATCACGCGCCTACCAAAAACTTGAATTTCACCGCCTCCCTCACCACTGGTATTGACAACGGCTTCATTAGTCAGTGAAATATCTGCTCGTGTTAAATCATTAGGAATATTCAAACTAAGATGGTTATCGTCTACATTCAACGCGACTTCACCGGGAGCGGCTAATCCGGCTAATTCTACTCGACCCCCTAAGGCATT
>NZ_JAVKEA010000243.1:0-33178 GCF_040221695.1 Coleofasciculus sp. E2-BRE-01
ATGGCATCGCCAGAATGTAGCTAGTACGGTTTGAGCTAGTATCATCCTGATTCTCTTTGAGCGTGATAGTGTTCAACAGCATTGCTTTGGGAAGCCTCCTCTCCTCTACAATGACTGGTATTCTATTTTTCCGCAAGTCCCTAAAGGCGGATTTGGTATTAGTCTCAAAATTCAATCGGGGCGGGTTTAGTCACATCTGGGTTAGATCAGAAACGATAGGAGTAAAACCCGCCCCTACACATTCAAAATTCAGACGTAGCATGAGGAGTCTCTACATCAATTAATGTCGGTGATTATTACTGTAATGAAATCTCGCCCCCGCCCACTGGAGTTTTTCCCGTAAAGTTTTATAGTAAGAACTATTTTCGCGGAGAACAATAAACTTAGCATAGCAATCTGCCTTACGCACATCCACCCGTTGTCCGGGCCAAATCGGGGTTGCCATTACCCCATCCATCCACAGCTTGGTGTTGAGTTCATAATCGCCGAGGGGCCAAATGCTGACAACAGAACCCGCAGGTAGGACTAAGGGACGACTAGATAGACTTAAAGGACAAATCGGTGTCACCCCGATCGCTTCCATGCCATCATGGAGAATTGGACCATTGGCAGATAAGGTATAGCAGGTGGAACCGGTTGGTGTGGAGACAATCAATCCATCCCCTTGATACTGATCAACCACTTCCCCGTCAATTTCCATTTCCAGAATCGAGGTAATCATGCGATCGGCTGAGGCGGGTTTGATGCACATTTCATTCAGCGCCAAATAGCGATCGCTGATCGGTTCGAGATTAGTACGTGTGGCAAAGCTATCCTGGCGGGAATCCCCTTCAAACAAAAAGGCTTCGATCATCATGCGTCGCTGCACAGCATAGCGATCTTCGATAATCCGATCCCATATCCGTTCGGTATCCTTGAACGCCTCAAAGGGTTCTGTCAGAAATCCTAGATGTCCACCAATATTAATCGCCAAAATCGGGATACCGGCGGGGGCGAGGTGTCGTGCGGCGGCTAAGGCTGCGCCATCCCCTCCCAGCACCACCGCCAGATCAATGTTGTGCATCACGGATGCCAAAAACACAGGATAGGGATTATCCTTAGCACTACTCGGTCCAATCAGGACATGACAACCGCGTTTTTCCAATTGCCGAGCGCATTTTTCCGCCCAAGCTTGACCTTGGGAGTCTCTGGCTTTGTGGGCGATAATCACTTGTTTTAGCTGCACGGTGACCTCGTTACTGACGTTTGAGAGATGTCCTCGATGGGAAAGCGATCGCACTCCGGCTATCGGTCTCAATTATCGATCCTTGTGGTCTGCTGATCAGAACCGGGGAATCGAAATAACTTTAATTAGCGTAGCGCAGCAACACCAGGAACCCAATTCAGTAATCGATCCAATGGTAAACTCCCAGAAAAATGTAACACAGAATACTAAAATTTCTGCTCGATAACTTATGACTTTTAAACAACTATCCAAACCGTTCTAACAATTGCTCACGAGAAAGGGTAATCAGCAGGGACGTTAACTCTTGAGGAGGTAACTGTAACATCGGCGCGATCGCACTCGACAATTCCTGATCCAGTTCACCAAATCGTACTCTGAGAAAGTTTTCTACGGTTTCTCGCCTTCTTTCGGATAAGGTATCGTCTCGCCTAGAGACATCCCCAAACCAAATTAACAGTTCCTCACGAGAAAGGTTAAACAACAGACGAGTCAACTCTGGAGGGGGTAACTGTAACATTGGCGCGATCGCATCCGATAATTGTTGATCCAGTTCGCCAAATCGCACTCTGAGAAAGTTTTCCGCCATCTGCCGTTGTCCTTCAAGCCTGCCTTCTTGTAAGGTTTCTTCCTGCCATTTCAAATAAGCGGGTGATAAGTTCATAAGCAACTCCCTATCCTGTTCACTTAAATTTTCGCTCTCGTTGACAGTGATACGCCAGTTCGCCAGAATCTCCAGAATAGTCTGTCGAAATGGGTTTTGTTGTGGCAGTGCAACCAACTCATCGATCGCTCGCCTCTGAGTTCCCCTTTTTCCCAGAACCCTTAACCAAAGTGTATCTTCTGTAACTGGGAGTTGGTTAATCGCGATCAATGCACTCTTCTGGAACTCCGGCAGAAAATACACTCCTTCCCCCCAGTTTTCTGACTCATTTAGTCTCGCACCAAATCCGTCCAACAACCTTGTCGAACAAGAGGGCGAGAGAATCCATAAATTGGGCCAATCTGCTTCTCGAAACGAAGTCCCTTCTCGTCTGGCTTTACGCCGCATTTCGCTACGGACTGAATTTAACTTACTTTGGCAGTCAAGTACCTCTGATGGACTCGGTGCATTCCGGAAAGGCTCCAACAGACAAGCCGTTGCTGCCATGCGACCCAGTAAACCCAAGTTTTCCGGTGCTGTCGATGGCGAGGGCGTTGGCACAAACCAAACATCGACTTGGCGGATTTCGGGGGATATTTCGCGACTGGTTTCCACACTTCCCAGAGGTGCTAATAATTCCTCTAGGTATTGTTTAGCAAATTGATCGTGAGGCTTTCGCGTCATTCGATTTTAGAGGTTAGATTGTGGATTAGGGTCTATTTTCGCCTAATTTTGTCCCACTTCTTGATTAACTTCTCTCCAAGTTCCTTTAACTTAATCTGAATTTCGCCAAATTGGACGCCAGGAAATAAATTTCCGGCTTAAAGCTAAAGTAAGCTAAAGCTTACTGGGTAAGATATTGATGGCAAAGTTTAGTTTGATTTAGCCACAGAAAGCAATGGCTAAAGCCTCGGCTGGCGAAGACAGCGCAACGAGGAACCTGTGTTAATTCGGTGACATTCACACTAAGATCAATTACAAAAGGACATTAGACTTATGACCACTAATCCTGATAACCAACCCACGACTACCGAACAAACACCGCCGAGTCCCTTAAACTGCTTGGCTTCAGCCTTGATATCGGGTTCTCTGGCGATCGCGGGATACTGGCTGACAACCGCTATTGCACAATCCTTGGCGAATAAACCCCTACCCTCTGGGAATGTGACGGCGATTAATATTGCGATCGCGGTTCGTACCTTAGTTGTTGGTATCAGTACTCTCGCCACGGCTGTCTTTAGTCTCGTGGCTGTTGGCTTGGTGGCTTTAGCCATCCAATTGACAGTGCAACGCTTCACCCAAGGGACAAAATGATTGCTTACTGATCAACTCCTGTCTAGAGGTTGACAAATTAAAGAAAATATGTATTGTAGAGACGTTGCATGCAACGTCTCTACAGATTTAATCATGTACCGCTAACGTTCAGGTAACAGCCCCTTTTGCGCCAACCACTCCCGATTATAAAGCCGCGATTGATAACGCGAACCACTATCACAAAGCACCGTCACAATCGTGTGTCCGGGTCCCATTTCTTTGGCTAAGGCGACGGCTGCACCGACATTAATTCCCACAGAACCGCCCATGAATAAACCATCTTTTTCCAGCAGTTGGTAAATCACCCGCACGGCTTCTTTATCATCAATTTGAATCGCATCATCAATGGGAACCCCTTGCATATTGGCAGTAATTCGGCTGTTGCCAATCCCTTCTGTAATAGAATTCCCTTCTGTGTTAATTTCGCCCGTCTTCACGTAACTGTACAACCCACTTCCCATCGGGTCAGCCACAATCGATTTAACCTGGGGATTCTTTTCTTTCAGGAACATAGACACCCCAGCGAATGTTCCCCCTGTCCCTGTCGCCGCCACCCAAGCATCCACTTTACCATCGGTTTGTTGCCAAATTTCGGGTCCCGTGGTTTCATAATGTGCCTGTCGATTGGCTAAATTATCAAATTGATTTGCCCAAATTGCATTCTCCATCTCTTCGGCAGTTCGTCCCGATAGCTTAACGTAATTATTGGGGTCTTTATACGGTACAGCCGGAACCGGACGCACTTCGGCACCTAGCGTCCTTAATGCATCCATTTTCTCTTGGGATTGAGTTTCGGGAATGATAATTAGGCACTTATATCCCTTCGCGTTGCAAATATGCGCTAAACCAATACCCGTATTACCCGCCGTTCCCTCGACAACTGTACCACCAGGCTTGAGTAACCCTTTGTCTTCAGCATCTTGAATAATATAGAGGGCGGCGCGGTCTTTGACAGAACCGCCAGGATTAAGAAACTCAGCTTTTCCCAGGATTTCACAGCCTGTTTCTTCGCTGAAGCTATTTAATCGAATTAGAGGGGTATTCCCTACTGTGCCGACAAAGCCGTCTTTAATATCCATTTGCTCTAGGAGTATTCTGCTCTAATTTTTAGGTTTACATCCTCTCCCAGTTGGAAACACGGGGGAATGTAAAGTTTTATGTAGGGGCGGGTTTCACCGTTATCGTTTCTTACCTTACCCCGATGTAACTAAACCCGCCCCGATAAAGTGCCAGCATTAATTCCCCTATCTTCCCTATTTTTCCCTGTTCACCGAGAAGGGCGGGTTTAGTCAAGTTATGAGTTTGTACCAAAACCTTATCGGTAAAACCCGCCCCTACAGGAGGAACTCCCCCTGCTCCCAGACGTAGCATGCTACGTCTCTACACCGCTCCCCCTGCTTCCCCTGCTTTTTAACTATGGAGTGAGGGCTGCGCCACGCCACTACCTTAACCGTTACTTGTTGGGTTGAGGGGTCATCCGCAGGTAAGGCTTGACTTCGGTGTAACCTTTGGGGAATTTTTCTTTTAAAACCTCTGGGTCTTTCAGAGAAGGGACAATCACGCAGTCATCTCCTTCTTTCCAATTCACGGGAGTGGCAACCTGATGGTGATCCGTAAGCTGTAGGGAGTCAATCACCCGCAAAATTTCGTCAAAGTTGCGACCGGTGCTGGGAGGATAGGTGATGGTCAGACGTAGTTTTTTCTGGGGGTCAATGACAAAGACGGTGCGTACCGTAACACTAGCATTGGCGTTGGGATGAATCATGTCATACATATCCGACACCTTTTTATCCGCATCTGCCAAAACTGGGTAGTTGACGGTCGTATTCTGGGTTTCGTTAATGTCCTGAATCCAACCCTGATGAGACTCCGCATCGTCAACACTCAAGGCGATGACTTTAGCATTGCGCTTGTCAAATTCGGGTTTGAGCTTGGCAACCTCGCCTAACTCTGTGGTGCAAACGGGTGTATAGTCGGCTGGGTGGGAGAATAAAACGACCCAGCTATCCCCTGCCCAGTCATAGAAGTTGATTTCACCTTCACTAGAGGATTGCGTGAAGTTGGGGACAGTATCGCCTAATCGCAGAGCCATAGCTAATTTCCTGATTCTTTCGTCAACAGAGACAATTTTTAATCTTCCCACAAAACCCCGGTTTTCCGGTAGACTTTTAGAACTATTTAGCATTTTTCATAATTCTGGGCGGATAAGCGCCTAAACTCTTGAGGTAGGGATAGATAAGATGAGAGGATAGAAAACAAAAGTTAAGGTAATCGAAGAGGGGCAGTTCTGTCTTGGTCTTCAATGTGTCTGAGTAAGGAGGAGAGTTAATGAAACGATTGGTTCATTTGTTAGTGGTATGGGGACTGTTAGTGAGCTGCTTAGGATGGTTGGGTTTCTCCCAAAGCGCGATCGCAGCACCAATGTCCTGGACTCCAGGCGTGTCTTTGAGTAACGCGATCGCGAATGGGTCACCGATGTTACTGGCTGAGACGACTCTACGCAATCCAGCCGATGCCAAGCTGGAAACAGAGTATGGTCAAAAGCTGGATTTGAACAATACTCATATCCGAGCGTTTCGCAAGTATCGGGGGATGTTCCCGACATTAGCATCATTGATCATCCAGAATGCTCCCTACGACGATGTAGAGGAAGTGCTGGAGATTCCCGGATTGACTGATCGCCAAAAACAGATCCTGCAAGATAACCTGGATAATTTTACGGTGACTGAGACAGCGGACGTTTACAACGAAGGTGACGACCGCTTTAATCCCGGCGTCTACTAAACTCGAATAATTTCGGAAATTCCTAGTTCAACCCACTCCTGTTGGGGGTGGGTTGTTTTTTACACAAGGGTGTTATTAAGGCAGAAGGCAGATGGCTCCAGGGATGAAACAGCGTGTAGAGACGTTGCATGCAACGTCTCTACATCACCCTTAGATGTAGATTCCCATGTCTGCTAAAGTATTTGACTATATTTCGACTCACTATGATTTCTGTTCCTGACAATTCTCAATCGCCACTCCATCAGCCAACTCAGTTTGATGTTGTGGTGGTAGGTGCTGGCGCGGCTGGACTTTATGCCGCCCTCTGTCTACCGGATACGTTAAATGTTGCACTGATAACTAAAGATACTCTATCCATCGGTGCCAGTGACTGGGCGCAGGGCGGTATTGCGGCAGCTATTGCCCCCGGAGATTCCCCAGTGTTGCATGTTGAGGATACACTTCGGGCAGGGGCGGGGCTTTGTGACGCTGATGCTGTGGAGTTTCTGGCTCAACAAGCGCCCGATCGCATTCGCTCGTTAGTGGAGATGGGGGTGACGTTTGATCGACGGGGGGAGCAGTTAGCGTTAACCTTAGAGGCGGCTCATTCTCGTCCCCGGGTTCTCCATGCGGCAGATACCACGGGGCGGGCTGTAGTTAGTACGCTTACTGCCTTAGTCTTGCGCCAATCTAATATTACGGTGCTTCAGCAGGCATTTGCTTTATCTGTCTGGCTGAATCCTGAAACAGGTCATTGTCAGGGTGTCCAACTCATGTATCAAGGTCACATCAGTTGGATACGGGCGGGGGCGGTTGTCCTGGCGACAGGAGGCGGCGGTCAAGTTTTTGCCCAGACGACGAATCCCGATGTCAGTACCGGAGATGGAGTGGCGATCGCATGGCGGGCGGGTGCGATTCTCAAAGACTTGGAATTTGTCCAATTTCATCCCACGGCTTTAACCAAACCGGGAGCGCCTCATTTTCTGATCAGCGAAGCGGTGCGGGGAGAAGGGGCACATCTGGTGGATGATCAGGGACACCGTTTTGCCTTTGAGTATCATCCTGATGGTGAACTTGCGCCTAGAGATGTGGTGAGTCGAGCGATTTTTAGTCATTTACAGAAAACTAAACCTGATCCAGCCACCAGTCATGTCTATTTAGATTTACGCCCTATTCCCGATGATCGGATTCGCCACCGATTTCCGAATATTATTCAAGTTTGTCAGCAATGGGGAGTTGATGTATTTCGGGATATGATTCCTGTCACCCCCGCCGCCCATTATTGGATGGGGGGAATTGCTACAGATTTAATGACGTGTACCTCTATTCCTAATTTATATGCCGTGGGTGAAACCGCGAGTACGGGTGTTCATGGTGCGAATCGTCTAGCCAGTAATTCGCTATTGGAATGTATTGTATTTGGCGCTCAGTTGGGAGAATTAACACCCGATCAGTCTGTCTTGAATCAGGAATTAGCTTCTATTTCTCCCTTAACCTTATCCGATGAAGCCACGAAAACGGATAAAATGCTGGCGATGCAAGATCAGTTAAAACGTTTAGTCTGGCAAAGTGCTGGGATTTGTCGATCTGCACAAAAGCTAGAACGTGCGATCGCGCAGGTGGAAGTCTGGCAGTCCGAATTGGCTGCGTTGCCCTTAAGCCAACAGTTACGGAATTTAACACCACAGAAGACGGTTCAACTTGATATTCCAAATGCCGATTACCTGGTGCGAACGTGGGGAGAAACCTCTAACTTATTAGATATAGCTTATTTAATTTTTAAAAGCGCTCTGTTTCGGACAGAAAGTCGTGGCGGACATTACCGCTTAGATTATCCTCAACCTGATCCGAATTGGCAAATGCATACACTCGTGCAAGAGGAGCGTTGGTGGAAAGGGTAAATGTTTTATGTCTTAAATCTAAACGACAAGAGGGCGGGTTTTGTTGATAAGTTATCGGTATACCCGTCAATTAAATGGCTAAACCCGCCCCTACAGATATAATTTTTACCTTCTGCCTCCTACCCTCCTACCCTTCGACCTGTCTTATGTTCAGAAATAAAGAAATCCCTCAACAGATAGGTGTCAGAATTAAAAAATGGGTGCAAGATTGCAGGGGAGTGTTTTGATGTTGTCAACCCCAAAACAAATACATGGTTAAGGTAGGATTTCTCGGTACAGGATTAATGGGACAACCCATGGCGCAACGGTTACTGGATGCGGAAATACCCGTCGTGGCGTACAATCGCACATTGTCTAAGCTAGAACCTCTAAAGGATTCAGGTGCCGAAACGACTGATTCGGCGGCGGATGCGATCGCGGCTGCCGATTGCGTTATTTTAATGTTGGCAGATGCTGATGCAATTCGACAGGTAGCCCTATCTGATAGTTGCCAAGAAGCATTAAAAGGACGCACCGTGATTCAAATGGGAACCATTTCCCCCAGACAAAGCCAAGATATTCAAAATCAAATCGTAGCCGTCGGGGGTGAGTATCTAGAAGCGCCTGTATTAGGGAGTATTCCTCAAGTCAAAGATGGCAAGCTGCAAGTTATGGTAGGGGCGTCTAAAGATCAGTTTCAAAAATGGCAAGAGTTACTCAAAAATTTTGGAGAACCCCTATTAATGGGTCCCGTGGGAACCGCCGCCGCCACAAAGTTAGCCTTAAATCAATTAATTGCCGCCTTAACCGCCGGGTTTGCCCTCAGTTTGGGATTTGTGCGGCGTCAGGGGGTGGATGTAGACAAGTTTATGGAACTGCTGCGAGACAGTGCGCTGTATGCACCGACATTTGATAAGAAGTTAAATCGGATGCAAGACAGTAATTTTGCTGATCCCAACTTTCCCCTAAAACATTTACTTAAAGATATTAATTTATTCCTTAGTGAGGCAAAAGCAGAAGGATTAGATGCGAGTAGTTTGGCGGGTGTGCGCCAGGTTGTTGAAAAGGCGAAAGACGCTGGGTTAGCGGATGAAGATTACTCTTCCTTATATTCGGGAATTAACCAGACATTGGGTTGAATACAGCGTTTTCAAACTCGATGTGATACACCCAAACAAGAGCAGAACAGAGTTGTCCTAGAGTTACTGTACTACACCGTGTTAGAAAGTGCTGTATCTAAAGATGTTATACAGGGGCGGGTTTTTCTACTATCATTTTTTATCGCGCCCGGACGTAACTCAACCCGCCCCGATGATATCATGTCCCAACGATTGCCCATAATTGCAATGCTGCAATAACAGGGGTTTCAGGCGTTTTTATTAGGGGTGTTTGACCGGACATGATATGATGCTAAAATTTATCAAAAATAGCGTTCCGTTCCTGGAATATGACCAAAAATTCGTTTTGAATAGTCTCGAAGTTCTGCATTATCGATGAGTTTTTGGTATTGTGGCTCATCAGCAAAGACTTTCCATCGGTTAAGAATATCCATTTCAGCCGCTTTCCCCCGAAATGCAATTCCGTCGAAAGAGCTCCCACCACCTTGACCTTTTACATCATTAAAACCTGCATCAGAAAACTTGATATTAAGTTGCTTTGCTAATTGCTGGCGATAGTCCACATCGATAAACCACTGATTATAATTAACCACGATTTTATTATTTTTCAAGAACTGCGTTTCTCCCAAGAATTCTTGAGCGTATGATATCCACAGTTCAACTAATGTTCTATCAAGACATTTTACCTTCATATATCCCTTTTTAAATCGGCTTGCCAGCATATTGAAGGGATCTCTTAAGATAATCACGTCGTATTTGATTGCACTTTCGCCCAAGTACAGTTCACTTTTTTTGTCAAACTCCTTGTCAGTGATTTGCTCAAGCGCATGATCTTCATAGCTATAGATTAAACAGTCTTTTTTGGTGAAATTACCTTTGGCTTCCTGTTTTAATTTTTCTTTGGGATAATGTTCATACAAGAAACGGTATGGATTCCTTTTTACGGGAATCTTATTCAAATGCCATACTTCACCGTGGTGTTGTTTTCTGATCCAGTTGATAATGGCATGATTTCCACTCCGTTTTAAGCCAACTACTCTAATTTCCTTTTGATTAACTATTTCTGACGGACTCACGTTGTTGGATAAGTGTCTGATTGTATCCTCGACACGGTAACCCATATTTCGTTTCAGGCGGCGAAGCCTGTTCAGTGTGTTGTCCATCTTTGCAGTAGAACGGTGAATCTAACTGTGGCTGATCTATCTTAGCAGACGCAAAGTTCAGTCTTTTGATGAATGGTAATGGAGAAGTTCTAGGGGAAAACTGTCTGTGATGGAGTTAAGTCGGTATTATTGCCTAGGCGTATAAGCCGGGTAGCTTTTGATAAGCTCATCTTATGAAAAGCAGAACAAGATCCTATAGCATATCTATTGCTTTTCTGTAAAGACCTTCGTTAAAGTTATAAACAACAGAGAGAAAAAACACAGAGGAGAAAGATTCAGATGTACACCACAATCAACCAAGATGGACAACTGAACAACTACGCGATCGAAACCCCTGTATATTATGCTGAATATCCCAATAGTGAGCAACAGCGTCGCTATGCTTTTCAAGGGGCGTGCGCTATTCTATTCGTCAATGTATTACTTCTGACAGCACTAGCTGTAAGCTAAAATTTACGCCTCATCCACCTGTCGTTAACCCAAGATAATTGTATCCCAAAATTATTACGGGTAGCGCCAGCAAATAACGTTTTTTAAGTCCTCCTAACCCTTGGGATTTGGGATAACTAAAAGCCTTGCTTCGGCAGGACTAGAAGAGAGCCTCAGTTGCAAAATCCACGACTATTAAGGTACTGGTAGAAATTTACCGATGGTTTCCTAGTTCAAAAACCTGAGTAGTTCACTTCACGTCATCAGGAAGATCATCAGCAGACATTCCGGCTCTTTGCATTAGCTCAATCAGTCGCTTGATTTGAGGAAGCGAAAACCTAATTTGCCTTTCCCCCGTCTCGTGGCGTCGGATTGTTCTGCTGGTTGTTCCTAATTCCTGAGCTAACTCTTCTTGAGTCATACTCAGATGTTGGCGTAACAGTTTGAGAGTTGCCCATTCAAGGTTGCTATTTAAATTATCGTTTGCCATTTTAAGGTATCAGCTTAGTAATCCCAGTTCGCGAACCCAAATAAATTGTCGGGGCGGGTTTAGCCGCTTAATTTTGGTATCTACCGATAACTTATCAACCCAACCCGCCCTTTATCATAGATTGGCTGTGGACTATGTGTTAGAACTAGAGGAATATCGCCTGCCCAATCGAGTCCATGGAACTGTTGCGATCGCAAAACCGAATCAATACATTAATGTCTAGCTTTGTCACTCAGGTCAAGGGTGCTACAGCGATGACACGAACCGATATAAATAAAGTAGCGGAAACGTTACTAATTCCTCTCTTCTCTGAAGTATACGGTTATACCGATCTCCAAAATCTGAATGATACAGAAGGAAGTAACTATCCAGGAATCGATTTGGGAGATGAGAGGGCAAGAGTGGCGTTTCAAATCACCTCAACATCCAACAGTGAGAAGATTAAAAAGACCCTGCGGAAGTTTGTTGAGTACAAGTTTTATGAGAAGTATGACAGGCTAATTATCTATATACTAACGGAGAAGCAGCAGTCTTATTTTGGCAGGGGGTATGAGGAAATTATTCAAAATAAGTTTACCTTTGACAAAGGCAAAGATATTTGGGATTACCGGGATATCCTCAAAGCCGTTGCTAACCTCCAAGTTAATCAAGTTCGACGAATTGAAGCCATTTTAGAAGAAAACTTTGGCGAAGAGAGAAGACTGACTGAATGGGAGGTTGTGGATAAGGTTGAGCAAACTATCAGCGAATACACCCAGTTATTTGTAGGGCGCGAGGAGGAACGCCAGAAATTAGCCAGATTTTTGCAGGAAAACTCCAGCGGTTTATTCCTCGTAACGGCTCCCGCAGGTTTTGGGAAAACAGCACTGCTGGCTAACTGGGTTAAAGAATGGCAGCACAAAGATTGTGATATTGCTTACCATTTTTTCAATGAGATAACTCGCTCTGTCGCAAGTGGCTATCGGAATCTAATCCGACAACTTGATGCTGATAATGAATTTGCTTATGATCTATCATCTAACAATAAAGATGACTTACGCAAAATACTCTATAACGTCTTAAGAGCAGGGAGACAAACAGAAAAGCCTTTGATTATTGTGATCGATGGCTTAGATGAAGCCGGAGAAACGTTTCTTCCTCCTTTCCCCAATCCTTTGCCAGAAAATGTATTTGTAATTGCTTCAGCGAGAGCAGAGGAAGGACAAGATCAAAAATACTTAGAAGGCTGGACAGATAACTGCAAACCGTTACATCTTGAGCGTTTGTCTAAGAGTGCGATCGCGCAATGGTTAAGAGAAGCGGGCAATGTTGAATTAGCAGGATTTGCAGACGATACAAGCTTAGTGAGCCAACTCGATAAAATCACTGATGGCTTTCCACTTTACCTTAGTTATCTGATTGATGACTTATGTCATCATGCGCCCAAGCATATACAGAATATTCAGGAATTGTTGGCACAGACACCTAAAAGTTTTGAGGCGTATGTGCAGCAACAGATAAAACGCTTAGACGAACTCGACTTACCAGATGAACGGTGGCAGTTTTTTGCACTATTGGCAGTAGCGAAAGGCGCACTAACTAAAGAGGATATTAAAGCCGTGACAAAAATGCGCGATCGCCAATTACGGCAGATGCATTTGTGTTGGCAGGTAACGCGCTGGATAAGAATTACAGCCGGAAATAGTTATGCTTTTGCTCACCCATTACTTGGGACAACGTTTACTGCACATTTAGGTGACGATGCTGAGGATGCTTGGCAAAAATTGATCAACTATTGTAGCCGTTGGCAAGAACATAAAAGTTATTATGCCTTGCGGTATTATCCAGAACATTTACGGGAGAAAAAACGGTGGGAAGAATTGTATGCGATCGCACGAAATCCAGACTTTGCGGCTACCCAAGGCGAACAATTACCCAATGAGCCTGATTTGCCTTTGAAGACAGTACAGACTGCTTTGTTGGGTGCAGCTAATCAGGATGATGCGGGTGGGATGGCAAAATTTCTACTGCTACACGCACAGCGACTGAAGCAAATAATCGCACAAGAATCACCCCTGGAGGCGTTGCGGAAAGGCAGTCTACAAAGAGCATGGAAACTGGCGGATCAGTTTGAGATTGAACGCTGTATTTTATGGTATCTACTCTTAGCCTGGGAGTTAAAGGATGAGGGTAGATTAAATGATGCACGAGAGACGTTGGAGAAATTACAACAGAAGGATTTGCCGCGTTTTTCAACTAATCGGAATTGGCAAGACAGTTATGCCACATACTTCCTCGCGCAGGTTTTTGAGGTAAGTGAGGATACCTGTACTGTTCTAGCGCAAAAGCTTTTGTATAATCGCCCTTACCTGCTCACAATTCTTAGCAATCTCGGAAAATTTTCTGTTGCCCTTAAAATTGTGCAGGGGATTAGCTCCGAGCCAGAACAAGTGTGGGAGCTTCAAAGGATAGCAAAAGCGCAGGCAGAGCAAGGGGATAGAAAAGCAGCACAAGCTACCTTGATTCAAGCCATAAAAATTCTACAACATCCTGCTATAAACCTAGCATCTTGCTTGGATTTTAGAGGAACTGTAGCACAAGCGCAAATAGAGGAACTAGAGGTCAGAGAGGCAGCTAAAACTACTTTTGCCCATGTTCTTGAAATAGCCAATAAAATTCCAGATCAGGACTCTCAGCTGTCGGCTTTTATGGGAATAGCGGATAAGCAGAAAGAAGCAGGTATGTTTCCGGAAGCTCTCGATACCCTTCAAAGAATTGATCCGATGTGGAATCTAGAAAAGTCTTTGAACGCCAAGATTTTGAGAACTACCGCAGAAGTGGAAGCAAAAATAGGAAACGCAGACAAAGCAAAAGTCATATTTGCTAGTGCTGTAGAAAAGGCGCTTGGTATTCAAGACAAAGATAACCAAGTATTTGCTCTGTACCAGATAGTAAAAGCGCAAGCCAAGGTAAGAGAGTTTGCTGATGCCTGTGAAACAGCTAAAAAGATTGACAAAAGAATCCAGGGTTTACACAATCAAGCCAAGGCACTGCTGTATATAGCCTGGGAACAAGCTGATGTCAGTAAATTTCAAGATGCAATTGAGACGGTTGAAAAGATAGAGCCTGAATCAGACCAAGTTGAGGCTCTAGTAGAAATATTGAAAAAACAGGCAGAGGTAGAGGATTTTCATGGTGCCTTTGCCAGCGCAAGTAGAATTGAAGAGCCAAGAAGCAAGGCACAGGCTCTCAAAATAATTGCCATAGCCCAAGCCAAAGCAAAACCATTTACCGATGATGCAATTAAGACTCTCGAACAAATCAGCAATGAATCAGAGCAGAGTAAGGCGCTGCTAGGAATAGTCAAAGCCCAGGCAGAGGCGGGGAATTTCTCGGCTGCTGAGACAAATCAGAATAGAATTAAGGATGCCAGTGAACAGCAAGAAGCTTTAGCAGAAATAGCCAAAGCGTATGCAAATGCAAAAAACTTTGATGCTGCCTTAAAGATTGCTAAAAAAATAAAGAGTCAATGGCGTCGATGGACAATTCAAGACTCTGGCACAGAGAAATTTGATATTACACAGAGGTGGGAAGAAACTCTGGGTAAAATAGCCCAAATGCAGGTAAAAGCTGGTCAAAATGAAATTGCAAGATCTACTTTTGCGACTGTAATTAGTGAACCACATAAAATACATGAACCTTTATTTATGCAAGCAAAAACAATATTAGAGGTTGCAGAGTTGCAGGTAAAAAATGACCAAATTAAACTGGGGTTAGACAATATTAAAATTTCTCGCAATGTGAGAAAAATTATTGCTGATAAGATGCACAAATCGATGATCTTGGCATTAACCGCAAATACTCTGATAAAGGCAGGCAATATAAAAGAGGCAAAGGCTATCTTAAAAAATGCTTTTGAGATAGCACAATATATTAGTAATAATCGAGAAGACAAACGAACAGAAACTTTGACCATAATAGCACAAGTACAAGGAAGAGCAGATGATTTAGACGCCGCCTTTAAAACTTTAAGAATGCTTAAAATGCCAAGATTCGCAACTGATAAAGCTGAGGCTCTAAGAGTTATAGCGCAATTACAGATAGAGAGAGATGAACAGCAGAGAGAGAAATGGAAGACAATCCTCACCAACGCCTATAAATCCTTTGAAAATGCACCATCTTTTTTTTGCGACTGGAATAAGGTAAAAGTTCTGTGTACTATAGCGGTGGCACGAGTAGAAGTAGGAGATAAGGAAGCAGCATTAGCTACCCTTACCGAACTCTATGAGGCTGCACAAGCACAAGCCAGTCGGGAACGTAATAAGAACAAATCGACGACAGTAATACTAACAGCACAGAAGGATTTATCCACAATAGCAGCAGCCTACGCTGAGGCAGGAGAAATTCCCATGGCTCTGAAAATTACAGACGAAATTGAAGATGAATTAGAGCGGATAATAGCACTTTCAGAGATTGCATGGATTCAGTTTAAGAAAGGAGAAAAAGGGGAACTTTCCATAACCATCAGTGCGGCTCTTCAGAGTAAAGACAAGATTAAGAATGAACAAAAACAACTGAACGCACTTTGGATGATTGCCCAGATACAGACAATGACAGGACAGGTTGACAAGGCATTTCACACAGCAGAAAAAGTTTTGATTAATCGCAATCAACTTTTATGCCACATTGCTGCTATTCTTGTCCAACTCAAAGACAAAAATAACTTTAAACGCTTATTATTTTCCTACGCTTACAATATTGAAACTGCCTATCAAATGTGCGGATTAATAGCGCGACTATATCCCGAACAAGCAGAATCAGTGGCAAAAGCCATTACTGATTTGAATTAATTTAATTATGATAATTGAGGGCGAACGATATCCTCTCGCCCATACTCGCGATCGCACAAATTATTGCTCAATCCAACCTAACTCTTTGTTTACGTCTCATTCGCCTCTTCCCCCGCACTCGATTCTGTGTCCTCCAATTCCAATCCCGCCTCTGTAATCAATTGATTCGCCACAGATTCAAATGCCTTTAAGGATTGAGTTGTCACCGCCTGAACCAGAAGAGTACCTAGCACCTCAAGAGCTTCTATTTTTCCAATTAATTCCCTCAAGTTCTGCGGAATATCTTCAAACCGAAGTTCAAGAATACGGACAATATCTTCTTGTCGTCCTTGTTGTAAGCCTTTCTCCAATCCCTGCTCCAAGCCCTTCCTGATTCCGATTCGTTCAACGCTGGTAATGTAAGGCATTTTTCTCTCCTCTTCTAACGTTTGTATCTCTTGCCACAATCGATCCTCTTCTCTCTTCGGTAGGGCGATAAACCAATCGATTAATCGAAATAATTGAACGATATCCTCTCGCCCATACCCCCGCTCATATAAACTCTTAATCAGAGACAGCTTGCTTTCATATCCAACCCCAACATCTTTCCCGGCAACTTGGGCAGAAAGGTGCGCCTGTACTATCGCCGCCAATGGGTTTTGACTACTCGCAAGCTCATCCATACTGTAATCTAGCAGTTTCACCACTGGAAATTCCAGTATTGCCCGACACCCCCACAGTTCACGCTCATACCGACTGGGGCGCCAACCCGGTTGCTCCTCCCCGCTACGACGCCAAACTTTCACCAACTTATCCGCATCTCTCCTACCCGTTTCTGTCTCTCGCTTGATCTGTTGTAACTCAGTGTCTAAAAATTCAAATCCTCGTTTCCAATCGATGTCCTCTTCTATGCGTGGATAGAAAAAACTCAAAAACTCCCGAAAATATAGCGAAATGATTTCCTTCCATGGCGAATCATATTCGCTCATCTTAGTCGCTCCTCAATTCTTATCCTTGACCTGATTTAAGTGAATTTATTGTAATACAATTTGACTGATTTTTATGACCAGAATAACACTGAAAATTTGCATCAAAAATCGCCGAAACCTTTCATATACCGTAGGGTGGGTTTCGACTTCGCTCAACCCACCTTAATCCACGTCCTCAGGGAAATCATCGGCAGACATTCCGGCTCTTTGCATTAGCTCAATCTGATATACGATAAGATTGAAATTAGATGGCAAGGTATCCCGAACTGCACGGGGATGTATAGCTCGGTTGAGATACCGTGCGCCTGTCAAAGTCAAATACTTTCTTTTAAGAAGAATGTCATTGACTTAAGTCTGGTGGGCATTGCCCACCCTACTAGCTTGGCAAGCTTAAAACGGTGGTCAAGTATTTTCTCAAACCCTTATGGGAGTAGCGATCCAGAAAAATTTTACCCACAACTTTAAGCTTGCCAGCCTACTACTACGGTATATCTGGCTTATTTGATGAATTAGAATTACATCCAGAAACTGTAGGGGCGCATGGCGTGCGCCCATAAAATTGACAGGACTCTTGTGTTCGCCTCACTACAAAACGCGCAATCCGGGAAGCCTTGGAGGAAAAGCCCATAGTCCCTTACAAATGACAAATCGTAGATTATGGCGGGAGACTTCTCGCAGAATCAAGTTAAGGGCGCAAGCCTTGCGCCCCTACATGCATGGCATGACGATAACGGTAAAACAGTAGAGATGCGCCATGGCACATCTCTACCAGGGAATTCGGTAAAATGAACCATGAGTCCTTGTCACTCAAACACTAACCATGACCACACATTCCGCCGTAGATTTCCAAGACGCTTTTGATGTCATCGTTGTCGGTGCTGGACATTCTGGCTGCGAAGCGGCACTAGCCGCCGCCCGTCTGGGATGTCGCACTATGCTACTTACCCTGAACCTGGATAAAATTGCTTGGCAACCTTGTAACCCTGCCGTGGGTGCGCCAGCTAAATCCCAACTCGCCCATGAGGTAGACGCCTTGGGGGGAGAAATTGGTAAGATGGCAGACCGGACTTATCTCCAAAAGCGAGTACTCAATCAGTCGCGTGGACCTGCGGTTTGGGCGTTACGGGCGCAAACCGATAAGCGGGAATATGCGGCGGTGATGAAACGGATTGTCGAGAACCAGGAGAATTTGGTTATCCGGGAAGGGATGGCGACGGATTTAGTTCTGGGTGCGAACGATGAGGTTATCGGTGTTCAGACTTATTTTGGTGTAGCATTTGCCGCCCCTGCGGTTATATTAACTACAGGAACGTTCCTGGGTGGATGTATCTGGGTGGGGAATAAATCGATGTCTGCTGGGCGCGCGGGGGAATTTGCGGCGGTGGGATTGACGGAAACGTTGAACCGACTGGGGTTTGAAACGGGACGCCTGAAGACAGGAACTCCGGCGCGGGTGGATAAGCGATCGGTGGATTACAGTAAAATGGAACCCCAGCCTGGGGATGAGGTGGTGTCTTGGTTCAGCTTTGATCCAGAGGTGTGGGTGGAACGGGAACAGATGAATTGTTATATTACTCGTACCACGGCAGAAACTCATCGGTTGATTCGGGACAATCTGCATCTGTCTCCAGTTTATGGGGGTTGGGTGGATGCAAAGGGACCCCGTTACTGTCCGAGTATTGAAGATAAAATTGTCCGGTTTGCAGATAAGCAAAGCCATCAGATCTTTATTGAACCGGAAGGGCGAGACATTCCCGAACTCTATATCCAGGGATTCTCGACAGGATTACCAGAGAAGCTACAGTTGCAAATGTTGCGATCGCTCCCTGGATTAGAACACTGTACAATGCTACGTCCAGCTTATGCGGTGGAGTATGATTATCTACCCGCAACCCAGTGTTTTCCCACGTTAATGACCAAAAAAATCGAGGGGCTATTCTGCGCTGGACAAATTAATGGAACGACAGGGTACGAAGAAGCCGCAGCCCAGGGTATTGTGGCGGGGATTAATGCGGTACGCTATGTGCGACATCAAGAGATGTTGGTGTTCCCTCGTGAGGAAAGCTATATCGGTACATTAATTGATGATTTATGTACGAAAGACTTGCGAGAACCCTACCGGATGCTAACCAGTCGTTCCGAATATCGCTTACTCCTGCGTTCCGATAATGCCGATCGCCGTCTGACTCCCTTGGGACGAGACATTGGCTTAATTGATGACCGCCGTTGGCAACTTTATACTGAAAAACAAGCGAATATTGCGGCGGAGAAGGAACGACTCCAGACAGTACGGATCAAGGAACATGAGGAATTAGGCGTTGCGATCGCGTCGGATACTCAGCAACGGATTAAGGGTTCGATTACCCTGGCTGAATTGCTGCGTCGTCCCAAATTCCACTATGTCAATCTGGATCACTACGGATTAGGGAACTCCAGTCTTAACCAAGCTGAACGAGACGGTGCGGAAATTGATATCAAATATGCGGGATATCTGCAACGCCAGCAAAATCAGATTGATCAAGTGTCCCGTCAAAGCCAGCGACGATTGCCAATAGATCTGAATTATGATGCCATTGAAACCTTATCCAAGGAGTCTCGCGAGAAACTCTCCCAGGTTCAACCCCTGACAATTGGTCAAGCCTCTCGTATTGGTGGGGTGAATCCAGCCGATATTAACGCCTTACTGGTGTATTTGGAAGTGCGATCGCGCCAATCAGCACATCCTTCAAAGTCCCAAATTCCAACAGCATCAGGAATTTCTGGGTAATTCGACTAGATCCCCAAATGTAGAGACGTTGCCTGCAACGCCTCTACAATTTATAAAAAACAGAGTTCTATAATGCCAGAATCAGTATTATTCCACCTGATGCCCCACAGAGGTAATGACTTGTTTAATTGACTCCTGAGACGCCTCAGTTTCCACACTAACCGTCTTATTTGCCACATCAACATCGACTTTCGCTTCAGGTTCGTGGGTACGAATCCCTTCGCTGATGGTTTTGGCGCAAGCATCACAAGCAATACTCGGAACGTTGAATTTCATTGCTGCCATCGTGTAGATTTCACTCCAGGTTTTTATTCAATCTATCATTATAGCGAAGTGCTGCTTTTTGTTTTTCATTCTAAAGTATGAATTTTTTAAAAAGCTTAGGGGACAAATTTTATTTATTTTCACGCCATCTTTTTTGAGAATTTATATCTTTTATGAAAAAATAATACCTGACAAAATTTACGATAATTGACGTAGTATTTTTTACGCTTATTCTCGTATATATTTCTAAACAAAACACCTTTAAACTGTGTCAATATATTAAGTGAAACCGTTCGTCCCACATCAATCATGCCAAAACTTTCTGCCTTATTCACCCGTCCTCAAGTGAACTCATCTGGAGAGGATTTGGGAAAGAAAATTAACTCTCTGAGAAAATCATCTAAATTGCAGAAAATTTTTTCCCAGAATGATATTGACGAAGCGTTAACCGAGCATAAATTCCTGGAAAAATGGATCGAGGACAATCAAACAGAAGTCAACAATGCTTTACAAACCATACAATTGTCGATGAATAATCTATTCGTTGCTATAGGCTTTATCAATTCCATCGAGGCAACCCTGAGAAAAGCTGTCATTATTGCTTTTTTGCGAGATCAAGATATGCAAAAGTGATATCATAGCAAGTTCCATTCAAAGATATAACTTTCCCTCCCCCTGCTTCCAGACGTGCCATGGCACGTCTCTACATTGCTTCCCCTGCTTTTCCTATGTCCTAACCTTAGAGCCTAGCGCTATAGACAAAATTAAACTTAATTGAGATGGGGAAACAGGGAACAGTGAAAACCCTCCTGCCTTCTGCCATATATTCCTGATACTCTGGCAAATTCCTGTCAAAGGAAAAAGAGAGAGTAATGGAATGTACCATGAGCGATCCGTATTTACTAGCAGCCAGTCTGCTTACCGTAGGTCCCGTATCTGCACCTCCGCCACCGCCACTGGTTCCCAACCTGTTCGAGAATTTGTCGGCTTTATTGGCTTCTGCTAAAGCTGATCAATCGCACTCCGTCGTCACTCAACCGATTATCCCTGGGGTGGAAATCCCTGGTGTTGAGTTTAGCTCATCACCATCGGTTAGTAGTAGCCACTTTAGTGCCACCACGAATCAAGCGCTGACTACTAACTCTATTTCCCCTAAACCTCAATCCCCGGTTGTCTCACCTAAATCGGGAACCCAACTCTATTACCAACGATTAGCCGCATTAAATAGAGGTCAAACCTATACCCGCCTCCCGTCTAATAGTTTCCAGTCGGTTTGGAGTAAAGCGACACTAGCTAAACCCACTCATACTCAATGGAAACAGCTACTTGCAGAAGAAGCGAAAGCGATGGCGAGGGGACAGGGGAATAATCGTCTGTCTATATTAGTGGGCGATTCCTTGAGTCTTTGGTTTCCTACAGCCAACCTACCTAGCAGTCAATTTTGGCTGAATCAGGGGATTTCTGGGGAAAACTCTAGCCAAATTCTGGAACGACTCTCGGCTTTTTCCCAAACCCGACCCGATACAATCTATGTCATGGCTGGCACCAACGACTTGCGTCAGGGCGTTCGCGATCGCGTTATTCTCGATAATACTCGTCAAATCATCCAGCGTTTACGCCAAAACCATCCGCAAGCCCAAATTATTGTTCAGTCTATTTTACCCACACGATTAAGCGCTATTCCCAGCGATCGCATCCGCAACCTGAATCAACACATCGCCGCGATCGCACAGCAAGAAGGTGCAGGCTATCTTAACCTGCACCGTTTGTTTGTGAATAATCAGGGTCAAATGCAACGGGAGTTAACCACTGATGGGATTCATCTCGCCAGACGTGGCTATGGTGTGTGGCAAGAGGCTTTAAACTATGCCGATGCTTTAATTTTGGCGAGTCGTTAATTATTGGTCTTATGTCATTGGTCTTATGTCAAACAACCGAGCGAAGTGAAGGGTCAACACTCACCACTCAACACTCAACACTCAACTAAACCGCCTGTCGAGACGCTAGCTTTTCCACGGTGGCTTGGGTTTGCTGTAACAACTGCTCTCGGCTATCTACTGCCTTGGTGAGAGTCGGGACTAAATTCCGGGCTTGTAACGCCATGTGTAGCTGAAGCTGAGCCACGTACTCACTAATATCTTCATGAACAAAGTCGTTGGTGGTTTGAGCAGAACGCAAATCCAAAATGTCCTCCTTTCCTAAGGCTGTGCTTTTCGTCAACACCTCATTGAAGGTATCATGCCTATGGCAATCGGCTCTCACTCTGTAATAAAACTGCAATAAAGTTTAAAGATTTAGGGGTTAAATGTTAAGTAATATAAACAACTCAACGGAAATATGGAATTTTTGAGCATCCTCCTATCGGCGTTACTCACGCTGGTTTCCCCTCCGGGCTTAATCATCGATCGCGTGGTGGAAAATGTCCTGAGTTCTCAATTGGAGAGAGTTGAACAGCTTGATGTGCGGATTGACAATACCCCGAACTACCGAGCATTGCAAGGAAAACTCGAACAAGTCCGGATTGCGGGTCGAGGGTTATGGTTAACGCCAGACATTCGGATTGATGTTCTAGAAGTCGAAACTGATCCGATTAATCTGGATATCAACCGTCTGAGACAGGAGGGTCAAACGTCGCCCTTAGCCTCGTTACGTCAACCGTTACAAGCGGGGGTGCGTCTGGTTTTAACCGAATCAGATCTCAACCAGATGCTTCAGTCTCCTAGAGTTGCTGCAAAATTACAACAACTTGGTAGTCGTCTCTCCAGAGATACCGCACAGCGTTACCAGTTTCTCAATCCTCGATTAGAGTTGCTGGGAAATAATCGCCTGCGTTTCCAAGTGGATGCGGTGGAAGGGAATCGTCAATCCCTAGCCATTGTGGTGGAATCCGGATTGGGGATTGAAGCCGGACATCGCTTGCAACTGATTGAACCCAAAGTAACCGTTGACGGTCAAGCGTTACCGTCTCGCCTGGTTGAAGGCTTCGCCAAGGGAATAAGCGATCGCGCCAATCTCCTTAGCTTGGAAGATGCTGGGATTACGGTCAGACTCTTACAATTAGAGATAGATAATCAGGATCTACAGATAGCCGCATTTGTTCGAGCTGATGTACCGCAAGGAGACTAGGGTGTCGGTTCAGTCAGAGCAATTGGTGGTCTATGTAGGGGCGGGTTTTACCGCTAACTTATGGCAAAAACTGATAACGTAACGAAACCTGTCCTACTAGGTCAAAAGTCAAAGACTAGAAAAATTATCACATTTTTTTCTAATCCTATAAACATTGAACGATTGGAAAGGTAAAAACTATGCAAAATCCACAAGATACACGTCGTATTCCCACAAGTTTGATCGCTGGTGTTTCCGTGGCGATGTTAGCCGCCGCTGGTGGAGGCGCTTGGTGGGCTTGGAATACGATTACCGCCTCACCCCCCCAATCGGAAGTGCCTACCCTCTCCCAATCGCCCCAAGACACGCCGCCCGCGACTGAACAAAAGGTTCAAGTGTATTGGGTTGATGCTGTCAATAATCAAATTGAACTGGTTCCCAGTTCCATTACCGTCGAAAATGCTGATAATCCATCTGAAGTGTTAGAGAGGGCATTCCAGCAATTATTGTCTGGACCTGAGCAGCAAGCGGTAGCCTCGGCAATTCCCGAAGGAACTGAGTTACGGAATCTTTCGATCAAATCTGACGGAGTACATCTAGATCTATCTGAAGACTTTACTACAGGGGGTGGCAGTACTTCGATGCAAAGCCGCCTCGGACAAATTATCTATACAGCCACCAGCTTAGAGCCGGATGCTCAAGTCTGGATTGATGTGGAAGGAAAACCCCTCGAAGTCTTAGGAGGTGAAGGGTTGATCGTCGATCAACCGATGACTCGCCAAAACTTTGAAACAAACTTTCAACTTTAAGGTCAAACAACCATGATTAAAGTTGAGCATGAGGACAAGGAAACAGGGAACGGGGGAACGGGGAACAGTAAGGTTTTGACGCTTGTTAATAGTTCTGAGTACAGTGAACAGAATTTATGTCCAGGTACTTAGATCGCCTGTTCAGTTCAGTTTTTGGACAAAAAAATTCCCCTTCTATCCTTTGTTCGTCAAAGTAAAGTTCCGAAAATGGCGGGCTTGTTGTTCGATGCGGGTAGCGAGGCGATCGCATACTAAATTACATAGGTCAAAAATCAGCTCATCTTCTACCTTGTAGTAGGCAGATGTGCCTTCAGTGCGGCGGCTGAGTATTCCCGCCTGTAGCATCACTTTCAGGTGCTTAGAGACATTTGCCTGACTCGTCTCTGTAGCTTCTACCAATTCTTGGACACATTTTTCACCTTCTCGGAGTAAATTGAGCAGGCGCAGGCGCATGGGTTCGCTTAAGATACTAAAATACTCAGAAACTTGTTGGACGACCTCTTGAGGGACTGTTTTTACGCTTGGCATCGGTCTAACCCGAAATTAGGTGATCATCAAATTTTAGCCTATTTTTGGTCAATTGATAACAATAGAGTAATCATCAATCCTTTACATCGCTCATTTACCCTGTATTGATCCGCATCAACGGTTGACCATATTCAATCGGTTCGCCATTTTCGACCAAAACTTCCATCACTTGTCCGGATATTTCGGCTTCAAGTTCATTCATCAACTTCATTGCTTCAATGATACAGATAGTTTGACCCACGCGAACCTGATCGCCAACTTCCACATAAGGGGCGTCATCTGGCGATGGTGCCCGATAAAATGTACCGACCATCGGCGATTTCACCTCTTCCCATTTTGACTCCCCTCCTGGAGACGGTGTAGCTGAAGCTGTTCCCGTTTGAGCCGATGGTGCTGGTTCAGGTGTGGGTGTGGAAGTGGGAGGCGGCGGGGGAGCCATTCCAACCACCGCTGTTCCCAAGCTGGACGCCACAGGGGTATCTGTTCGACTCACTGTTGAGTCGCTAGGAGGACTGGCGGATAATCCTTTACGTACCGTCAGTTCAAAGTCATCACTTTTCAATATCACTTCCGCAATATCGGTTTGAGCGATCGCGGTTAGCAGTTCACGGATTTGGTTGAAGTCTAATGGCACAACTAAATTAGAGAGATAGGAATTCCGAAAAAATTCAAGGTTAGAGTTCTACATGATACCTCAGGCAGGATTGATCACGATTTGAGCTGGGCAAAAGCCGTGTTTGGATATTCACCTTAGCTGTTGATTGATTGGTTCAGATCCATTTACTCGCGACCGAGATAGGAATCGTTACGAGTATCGATTTTAATTCGCTCACCGACGGAAATAAACAGCGGTACCATGACTTGCGCTCCGGTAGACACCGTAGCGGGTTTAGTGCCACCTGTCGCGGTATCACCTTTGACACCCGGATCAGTCTCCACAATTTCCAGCACTACGGAGTTGGGTAACTCCACTTCCAGGACTTGGTCATTCCACGTCACCACATTGACTTCCATCCCTTCGGTGAGATACTTGACGCGATCGCCAATTTGGTCTTCATTGAGACGATTTTCCTCAAAGGTTTCCATATCCATGAAGACCAATTGGTCAGCATCTTTATAGGTATGTTGCATAGTGCGTTTTTCTAGGATGGCTTGGGGTACTGTTTCCCCAGCCCGAAAGGTTCTGTCCATGACATTACCCGTCTGAACATTTTTCAGCTTGGTGCGGACAAATGCCGAGCCTTTTCCAGGCTTGACGTGGAGAAACTCCACCACCCGCCACACCGATCCTTCCAATTCAATCGTGACACCCGTGCGAAAGTCGTTACTTGAAATCATTAGTCCTCAAGGGTTGGGGAATAGTGTACGCAAGATATTGTAGCTGGCATTGAGGTCAGCATTAAACGTAACGCCCACATCAGACTTGTCAAACCCCTAATTCGCGACGGCTGACGGCTTCCGCATAACTTTGGGCATAACAATCGGCACTTTATTGTACCCTTGTTGAGGAACATCCCATAGATCGGGGGGCAAGGGAGGTATTCGCGCTCGGACGTTTTGGCACGGACACCCCGTATGGCAAGATGAAGAATATCTGTTTCAATGCTGTAAGTTAGCCTCAACCTAATGGTATTCAGCCTTAGGCGATATGTTTATGCGACCTTTAAAAATTCTCAAGCTCGATTGGTGCCAACGTCTGCTCAAAACCAGTTTTGTGGCGCTGCTACTGGTGACACTCTCTGTAAGTTTAAGCGGTGCCTGGTGGAATTTCGGTAATGATCAACAACCACCTGCGCGAGAAAGTCGCTTGGCGCAGGGGAATGCGATTACTGATGGCAAAGCCCTACTGCGGTATGCTCTGCCCATTGAGAATCAAGCGGTGCGGAACGTGCAAGCAAGTCTCGAAGATATTGCCACTCAGTTACGGGGAAAGCGCTGGAGTCCGATTAACCGGGATATCACCAAAGCGGATGTAATTTTGAGCAATCGCCCGGAAAAAGTGCTGGCTGACATCCCAGAGGAGCAAAAACCGCAAGCTGAAGCGATCATTACCACCATGAGAAATGATATCGTTTCACTCCGAGAAGCAGTTGAAGCCAAGGATAAAGAAGCCGTCTGGATTGAGCGAGGCAAAATCCTTGACAAGGTGGGCGAACTAGAACGAATGATGGTCAAGGGATTTCCTTTTGAAGTCCCCTCAGAGTATAGTAATTTACCTCAACTCAAAGGTCGCGCCACGATAGAGATAGCCACGAATAAAGGGGATATGACCTTAGTCGTTGATGGCTATAGCGCCCCGGTTACGGCGGGTAACTTTGTTGATTTGGTGCAACGGGGTTTTTATGATGATCTGGCAATTACCCGTACTGAAGACTTCTACGTGCAAACCGGTGATCCACCTGGACCCGAAGAAGGATTTATCGATCCCAAAACAGGTGAATATCGGGCGATTCCCTTTGAAGTGTTAGTCAGGGGAGATGAGGAACCCATCTATGGTATGACCTTAGAACAGGCGGGGATTTATTTAGATGAACCCGTGCTTCCTTTCTCCGCTTACGGTGCTGTCGCCATGGCGCGTCCAGGAGATGATCCCAATGGGGGTTCGTCTCAGTTCTTTTTCTTCAAGTTTGATAGTGAGTTAACCCCTCCTGGTTTTAATGTTATGGATGGGCGTTATGCGGTCTTTGGTTATGTTGTTGAGGGGAAAGACGTATTGGACAAGCTAGAACTCGGCGATATCATTGAGTCAGCTACAGTTGTTCAGGGCGCTGATAATTTGGTTGAACCCGACGTTGCCGCTTAAGTACAATGGCACGCTCAATAAGCCGTTTGGAATTGCCAAAACCCTTGATATCCCTTAGGGTGGGCAATGCCCACCAGCCTCATCTGAGCGTGCCATTCAGGTTAAGGTAAGGATCAACGGTTTGTTTCCTGTTCCCTATTCTCTGTTCCCTGAATATGCCAATTATTGACTTGCTATTGGTGATCACTTTAGGTGTTTTAGGCATCTTGTTCTTGCAAAGAGCCACCCGAAGTCAACAAAAGCAATTAGAGGAAACGTTTTATCAGTTATTAGAAACGGAAAATAGCTGTATTTCTCTGATTCAGTTGGCTGCAGCCGCTAGGGTTGAACCCGAAATCGCACAGCAGTATTTGGAACACCAAGTTCAGGTGTTTAATGCTATCCCAGAAGTTGATGCGGATGGAGATACCTACTATCGCTTTCCGAAACTGCATCGGCGTATGAATGAATAATGAAACCCATAAATTGACAAATGAGCAATGATGTAATTAGAGATATTGGAGAACAGGGTGTTTTAAAACGATTACAGCGCTTTTGTCCCTCAGATATTGTGGGTGATGATGCGGCGATTATGCCAAATCCAGAACCGGGGCAATTATTAGTGGTGACAACCGATGTCTTGGTGGATGGAATTCATTTTAGCGATCGCACGACGTCGGCTGAAGATGTGGGTTGGCGTGCGGTGGCGGCAAATTTATCGGATTTAGCTGCAATGGGTTCATCGCCTCTGGGGATTACGGTTGGCTTGAGTCTTCCGGGTGATGTGGCGGTGAGTTGGGTTGAACGACTCTACCAAGGTATGTCTGAGTGTTTACAGCCGTATCATACGCCCATTGTCGGGGGTGATGTTTGTCAGTCGCCGGTGATTACGGTATCGATTACTGCATTTGGTCAAGTCTTACCCCAGCGCGTTATGCGTCGTTCTAATGCTAAAGTTGGCGATGCGATCGTGGTGACAGGAGTTCATGGTGCATCACGAGTTGGGTTGGAATTATTGCTGAATCCGGAATTCGGCAAAGACTTGAATGAAAAAGAGCGATCGCGTCTCATCCAAGCCCACCAACGCCCTCAGCCAAGACTAGATATCTTACCTCAACTCTGGGACATTATCGCCTCCCAATTTCCAATCCTCAATAACAACCCGGTTCCTAATCAACCTAATAATCAGGGCGGGTTTTGTACAAACGCTACTATTGATAACCAAAAAAAAGTCCCTAAACCCGCCCCTACAAACCCGGTTCCTGATCAGCCTAGCGTTGGCTCAATACTCAACACGTCTCCAATCCCCCTAACCGCAATGGATAGCAGCGATGGACTAGCGGATGCGATCGCCCAAATCTGTCGAGCGAGTGGGGTGGGGGCTTTGGTGGAACGGGATGCGATTCCTCTCCCCTCCGTATTACCTCAGCTTGCTTCCTCAGAACAAGTTTGGGATTGGGTTTTGTATGGGGGTGAAGACTTTGAACTGGTGTTATGTTTGTCTGAACCATTGGCTCAGGTATTTGTCGAAAAATTTGCAGCCGGATCAGCAATTATTGGTTCCATTACATCCGGTACGGAGGTTTGTCTCCGGGATAGTACAGGAAGGTATGCGGATGAATTATTAACCCTAAGTCGAGGATTTCAGCATTTTTGAAAAAAATCTAGACAATTCGATTAGTTTTTGATACTATTATTTCATAATGGGAAAATGTGCGCCCATATATATAAGCTGTTCCTGATAATCTGTAACCGTTCTCGGTTTGCCATTCCTCCTCGCTACCCATTCCCCATTTAAATGCATGACAGCTTACAGCGCTTTTCAAGTAAGTGAGGTACACAGACAGATCCCCGACTTCTTAGAGAAGTGGGGGATCTTGCTTAACTGAAATCTGCTGTATTGTTGGAATTTCATCAACTACTTAAAGCTATAGCAACCGCCATAGCGGTTAGGACACATCATTTCTGTAGAGACGTTGCATGCAACGTCTCTACAATGGTGCCGAAAGTCCTAATCGATGTGTCTACTGCTATATAGCAATCCTAAATAGGGTGTGAAAAATCAAAAAATAGAAAAAAGTTTTGAAACTCTTTCCCATTGCCCATTGCCCATTCCCGAAAATTATCAGATTTTTGGACACGACTCAAATAGGATTGCTATAAATGGACAGTCCACGAGTCCGCGCAGGCGGACTACCCTTCGGGAAGGCTTCGCATACATTTGTGTAGCAGCGATTTCAATCGCCTCCTCAAAAGGCTCTAATCGTAATCAGCATCTTCCATGTCTTTAACCGCTTTGTTAACATCTTCTGCCATAGCCGGTCCTGACTTAGAATCTTGAGATTGCTCCATCTTTTCTTTATTCGCTGAGCCTTGAACCGTATTCGTACTGTTATTCGCCTCCGCTTGCACCTGTTGCATCGAACGCGGTTCTTGTTTCACGACTTGCTCAGCTTTCTCAACAATTTCGTCTAGGGTGGTGCCACCTTTATCAGAGCCACCTACAGCCGCCGCTGGCAAAGCATTGGACAACAACAAAACTGTACACAGTGAAGCGACAATGAGAAAACGCACTGGACGTGCAGAAAAGAGTTTTTCTCGAATAAATTGCATAAAATTGGTTTCCTTTTCGTTCGACATTCTATTTTACCACTCAGATTCACCGGAAGACACTCTACTCATATAGAATTATTTTAATTTTTTATCACCTAGCTTAAAAATAGAATATATCCTCAGGAGGATGTGTTTACGAAAACAGTTTAAAATTGGAGAATGGTTCACCCCAATCAAGAATCCCGAATCAACAATCAACAGGCAGCGGACAGCTTTTATCCTGATTCTTCTAGACGTGGGCGTTCTCGACGCCCTTTGGGTAAAGTGTATCTCGTCGGTGCTGGACCCGGAAGTATGGCATACCTCACCCTACGGGGGCAACAGATTCTCCGTCAAGCGGAGGTATTAGTCTATGACGCTTTAGTAGAGGCCCAACTTTTACAATTAGTCCCAGCAAATTGCCGCCAGTTTGATGTGGGAAAGCGAGGGGGGCGTCCCTCAACTCCGCAAGCAGAGATTAATCAATTGTTGGTTGAACAATGCCAACAAGGGAAGCAAGTCGCCCGTTTAAAAAGTGGTGATCCCTTTATCTTTGGTCGGGCTACATCTGAAATTCAAGCGTTAACCGATGCTGATTGTGCCTTTGAAGTCGTACCGGGGATTTCCTCTGCCCTAGCTGCACCGTTACTGGCAAATATTCCCCTGACTGATGCAGTTTTGAGTCGCTGTTTTACTGTCCTGACGGCACATCAACCCGAAGCCTTAGACTGGGAAGCATTGGCACGAATCGATACTCTGGCTATTTTAATGGGTGGGCGTCATTTAGCCACAATCGTTCAGCAGTTACAGCGTTATGGCAAATCCTATCAAACCCCTGTGGCGGTGATTCGGGCTTGTGGACAGACTCAGCAACAGGTTTGGGTGGGAACCCTGTCCAGTATTGTTAAGCAAACAGCGGGTGTCTCCCTGTCTCCGGTGGTGATTGTCGTGGGAGAAGTGGTAGGATTACGAGACTATCTGCGATCGCACCAACAATTACCCGTTGAGTTTACCCCAAAACAAGAGACAATAGGCGAGGACATTAATAAACGTAGTTTCCCGCAGATGCTTCAGGGTCAAACAATCTTAGTCACTCGTTCGGCGCAACAGTCGAGTACATTTCGAGACTTGTTGGAGAAAGAAGGCGCAACGGTGATTGAAATGCCCGCCTTGGTGATTACACCGCCGTCGAGTTGGGACGCCTTAGATCAAGCCATTACTAATTTATCCGATTTTGATTGGTTAATTCTCACCTCAAGTAACGGCGTTAAGTACTTTTTTGAACGATTGCTGACACTAGGAAAAGATAGTCGTGCGTTATCCGGCGTCAAAATTGCTGTTGTGGGCAAGAAAACGGCGGCGAGTTTAAAGGAACGGGGATTACATCCAGATTTTATTCCCCCAGATTTTGTCGCCGATTCTCTAGTTGAACATTTTCCGGAACCCTTGGCGGAACAAACTATCCTGTTTCCGCGTGTAGAAACTGGGGGACGAGAAGTTCTAGTCAAAGACTTAACTGCCCAGGGTGCTACTATTGTGGAAGTAGCAGCCTATCAGTCAACCTGTCCAGGGGAAATAGCACCCCCAGCTTCGGCAGCGTTGCAAAATCATACCGTCAATATTATTACCTTTGCCAGTTCTAAAACCGTCAAAAATTTTAGGAAGCTTTTGGACAAAAACAGTAATCATCCACTCTCGCTTTTGGAAAATGTCTGTATTGCCTCCATTGGTCCACAAACCTCTAAAACTTGTCAACAACTCTTAGGGCGAGTGGATGTAGAGGCTCAACAGTATACCTTAGAAGGGTTAATCCAAGCCATAGTACAATGGGTAAATCAAACATAAAATTGCATTCTGGAAACCGCAGCCGCACTAATTGCCATAATTCGCCAGAGATTCAACGCCCCCAGCAAACCGCTTACAGGCGTCCAAACACGACTGGATAAGAATTTCCGTTGGTTGTAATTGAACCAACGTACCGCAATTGGCGACGGAATATAGCTTCTAATGCTACCCTGAACGAAAAAGTCAGCAGCAGCCATGATGACAGAGCCAGAACTCGAACAGACGACAGCAACACCTGACACACCTGACACACCTGACACACCTAAAAAGCCTGAACCACCTGAACCACCTGAAACATCGGATACATCTGAAACATCTGAAACATCTGACACACCTGAAAAATCTGACACACCTGAAAAATCTGATGCTCCTGAGGAGGAAACAAAGGAATCAGAAAATGATGGAATTATCTTCCAAGCGATTGGAATCGTCGTCGGTGATGTTAGCTGGTCAGACGAGGGGCGGGCTATGCTTACTATGGCGGGTCGAGACTATCCCTTGTTTTATACCTCTCGATTACGCAAGGCTTTCAACGCTCTGAAACTGGAAATCAAAAACACTGGCGAAGCGACTCAACGATTAATCGTTTACCCCAGAGTCATCCACTTTCCTCAGCGCACTAAGTCGCATCAGATTTCCTTTCAGTTGGTAGGATTCTCGAAAGGAGAACCCGATGGTGTTGCGGCACAATTGGACGATTTTGAGTTTCAGCTTCGTGGCTTGTGGCAATTTATACCTGTTTGTCGAGGACCCGTTGTCTCGATTTTCCGTAATTTCAATCGCGATCGCTTAGACTATATCAAACAAGCTGAACCAGCGCAAAAGGTGAGATTTATGAAGGCGTCTCACCTACCGTTGATGTGGAAAGATTCTCCGGTTAAGCCATTCCGATTCAATCCCAAAACCCCCAAAGAGGAGCAAGGACATCCGGCATTTATTCAAGTCAAGGCTAAATTTTTGCCCACTCGGAATCTTTTTGAGTTTGATGCTCTGTTAGCACCACCCTTGGATAAAGCACCTAAGTTTTTGAAGGCGTCGAAGGCGGACAAGACAGCCGTACAGCAGGAGAAACGGCAGAATAAGTCACCGCAGAAGCCGAGTACGGGAAGGCAGAAGCCAGAAGGTAAAGAACAGCAGTCAGAAGGCAAAGAGCAGAAGCCGAGTATAAAACGGCAGAAGCCATACAAAAAGCCGAAGGTAGAAGCCAAAGAGCAACAGCCTAGTACAGATGAGCAGAAGCTAGAAGCCAAAGAGCCGAAGGTAGAAACGAAAGAGCAACAGCCTAGTACAGATGAGCAGAAGCCAGAAGCCAAAGAGCCGAAACCTACGACAGAGGAGCAGAAGCCAGAAGCCACAAAGCCGAAGCCAAGTAAAGTGAGGAAGAGAGTAAAAGCCAAGGAGCAGAAGCCAGAGGACAAAACCGAATAAGGTTTATGGTATCTGCTTAAGCAAGCGTATTATCTACATACGTAGATAAACTCAAGTTAAATCCGGGTAATAGGGTTTCCCCCGATAATTCTGTCGGAAGATTTCGCATTTCTACTGGCTGTCCCCGGCGATAAATTTCCACTTGCTGCTGTTGGGGGTTAATTAACCATGCCAATTGCACTCCAGCATCCATGTATTCTTGCATTTTGTCACGCAAAAGTTGCAAATCGTCTGTGGCT
>NZ_JAVKEA010000244.1:0-3546 GCF_040221695.1 Coleofasciculus sp. E2-BRE-01
TCTGCATTTTTCTCGGTTTTTAGAGCAACTTGTAATTTTTCTTTTTGAGCGGGTTTCAAATAATTTTTGGCTGGCATATTTTTTTCGTTTTTCGGATTTCCTATTTTAATTATACCCTATTTAAATGCCGAACAGCTTATAGGGCTAAGGTTCCCTTACTACAAACACAATCAAAGCCAATTTCCCAGCAACACAAACGGTGCCCAATAGAAAGGATGTCTGAATCTCGACTGCTGTAATAACGCCAATTGAGCCTGACGCAATGCTTCCGCCTTGGTGACATTGGCTTGTGCCAATTCCTGATAAAATTTCACCATCAGCATCGCCGTAGACTGATCATCCACTGACCATAACGTCGCTAATGTACTCCGCGCCCCCGATCGCACGGCAACTCCTGCTATTCCCAACGCCGCACGCTTGTCACCTGCGGCGGTTTGACAAGCACTCAATACCAGCAATTCAATCGGTTGACGTTCCCTCTCCTCCCGCACCTGGAGAACTTCCCCTAATTGTTTAACATTGACGCGATCGTCCCACGCCAAAATAAACGTATCTTCAGCATCAGAACTAAACTGACCATGAGTGGCTAAATGAACCACCGGAAATGACGCAGCACTTATCTCTTTTTGCATCGCCGCACTGGTAAACTGCTGATTTAGCAGCACCTGCGCCGGAATCTCTGCCTGAATCTGCTGTATCTCCGACTCCACACCGGGTAACGCCGGAAAGTTCTGTTTTGCCTCACTTAATCCCCCCACTAACACCTTAATTGGGGTACGGCTTAAGGGTTGGGGTTCTAGGATTTGCAGACTGGGAGTCAGGGCGACACTGTATTTTTCAATCAGATAGTTTTCACCATCATATAACGCCACCATGGGCAGACTTTTCAGCGAACCATCTAAAGCAAACACCAAGGTTTTAATCTCAGACGCCGCTAACTCCGTCTCAATTGGTTGCACCAACCAATCGTACAATTGTTTAAACAGAGGTAATCGTTCGCGATCGCTCGCCACTCGTCGCAGAGAACGGCGGGTTTGAGCCAGAACCGTTTCTACTTCCGTCTCAGATATATTAGTCGCATAGTGTCGTAGAGGTTGATTCGCGATCGCCACAATCACCTCCAATCGATCTGGTAAAATAATCGGATAAATCACCGCCGCATTCGCATCAATTTGATCAACGGGTTCCGGTTGCGCCGTCAAACAAGCCTCACGAAAGAAGTTATCTAATTCAGCCAACTGTAAGGATTCAATCACCTCACGGGCTTGAACTAAATTCTCCTGGCTAACCGCTTTATTCCCCGGTTGCAATAGTAAACTAACAAGTTGGCGATAAATCGGTTCTACACTTTCTCGAAATGAGAACTGTAATTCTAAATTTGTCGCTACTAAATCATTCCGTAGGGAATTGAGAGAATGAATCGCTTCTTGATAAGCAGCAACTGCACTAGGATAAGCCGAATCATCGGCAATTCCTCGGTCGATCTGAGCTTTCAGGAGTCGTCCTAACTGCCATTGCCACAAATAAGCAATATCTGGGGAATTGACCGATTGCGCCAACAGCAATGCCTGTTCGGTTAGGGTTTTCGCTTCAGACCATTTTTGAATATACTCGTAAATCTGACCCAAATAACCCAAGCTGTAGGATTCTGCTCGTTGATCGCCTAATTCCTGGGCTTGCTGAATTCCGGTTGTCAGAATTTGAGCGACGGTTTGTGGGTTGAGGGCGGGTTTAGTTACGTTAGCGGTTTTCCCCAGAACGTTATTAGTTAAATCCACCCCGACGATGGGGAATGGGGCGGGTTTAGTTACGTTAGCGGTTTCCTCCGGAAGGTTAGAAGTAAAACCCGCCCCTACAATTCCGGCTTGCTGACGCCACAGTTTGAGGAAACTTTGGCTAAAATTAATTCGGGCATAAATCGTGCTACGATTGGTGGGTAAATTGGCAAATTGGGACTGTATTTTTTGGGCTAAGGCTTTCGCGTCTGCCAAATTTTCGAGTTCTATGAATAAACGCAGTTGATTTAATTGTGCCTGTAGGGTTGTTGTTGGTGAAACAGAAGACGCGATCGCGCTTTGATAAAACTCAATTGCCGCCTTCAATTCTCCCTGACTGTACGCCGTATTCCCCAAGCTCAAAAACGCTGCCGTAATCCCTGAGGATAAGTCTAATTTTTGGGCAATAGTTAAACTTTTCTGCAACACTGTCTGCGATTCTTCTAAGTCACCCACTAAGCGTAACGTATCGCCAAAACTCAATAATCCCGCCGCCTTAATCGCCGAATCTGGCTGAGTTTGCAGCAATTGGTTCACCTGTTCTAACGTCGTCTTAACTCGCGGATAAAACCCCAAAACTCGCAAGGCTTGCGCTTGATTCATCAAGCTACGCACCACCCCAGTTTCATCGCCCACCTGCTGATAGGTTTCTGTCGCTTCTTCCCACGTCTTCAGCGCCTGTTCCGGTTGTCCCTGTGCCAGTTGCATCTTTCCCTGGGTATTCAGCGCCTGCGCCAAAACCGTCGTGCGATCGCGACTCGCCGTTTCAGTTTGCAAAAGGTGTAAACTCTTCTCAATTGCCTGATTCGCTGGCGTCCATTGTCCCAACTGCTGATAGGCGAGTGCTAGATTGCTCAGTACCATGGCTTGATTCAGGGAATCCCCTTGACTGGCAAAGATATCTGCTGCCTGTTGCCAAGTGGTTACAGCGGCGGCAAATTCCCCCGACTGATACCGTTGTAAACCCACTTTCACCAATTCAGCTACATCGGGGGGAGAAACCTGAACCACGGCAGTATCGGGAATTGCCGCATTCACCTCCAGGATTCCCATTCCCTTGGGGAAATCTTGCCACGCCAATGCAACCGTCAACACCGTAGTCACACCAACTAAGCTGAGATACTTGAGGAATCGCTTGAATCGTTTTCCTGTAGCGCTCATTGGACTATCCTGAAATGGAACTATGCCGTGAATCCAACTTCAGGATACTCCGCTTCATTGAAAAGGGGCAGAATTCAAAGCCTCTCTCCTTGCAGGAGAGAGGTTTGGAGAGAGGTTCTCCAAATCCCGTGAACATAAGGTTAGTCAACCCAAACCCTCCGGATAGAGGAAGAGCGATCGCGGGAAATAAATACAAGACCCACATATCGCCTAATTTTGAAATTTAAGCGATAATGTGGGTTTTACTCAGGGTTCAGCAGGGTGCATCTGCTGTGGCTGGCAGGGTGCATCTGCTTTTCTTAGTTTGCCTGTTCCAGCGCGGTTTTAGGTGTAGCTATGATAAAGATGGTTTGAAGAGTTTGTGAAGCATGGGGGGAGGGGGGAGATGCTGACAGGTGTAGGTTTTTTACTGTGCGGTTGGGGCAAGACAAGGAGGGCAAGGGGGACAAGAGGACAAGGGAGGAAAACCGTACAGAATCTTGTTCGGTCAAGCTAACTTCTAAAAGCCGAAATGCCCGATTTTTCGTTCTCACTCTTCCTTGTCTACTGGTCTACCTGTCTACCTTGTCTTACCTAAACCTCAATCTTAAAAAACCTACCCTTGTGAGCT